>JBOGNW010000194.1:0-3488 GCA_050747425.1 Candidatus Acidiferrales bacterium | reverse complement strand
CTGCGCGAGACCCTGACCCGGCAACTGCGCGCCAAGAAAATTCTTTCCGCCTGAAAAAAAGGGCCCCGCTCCGCGGGCTTTTCTTTAGGGTTGCAATCGGGCCGGGAGAAATTCTAGGATTTCACTGTGCAACGCAATTCTTGGGAGGCGACCATGCGCACCGGGCGGCCATTTCCCATTCGCAACTACGGGATCAGGTTTGTACTCTTGGCGGTAGTGATCACCCTGGCGGGGAAAGCGCAGCAGAAAGGCGCGGCGCCGGCCGGCTGGCCGGAAATCAAGGGCTACCAAGAAATGGTGATTCCAGCCGATAACCCCATGACCCCCGCCAAAGTCGAACTGGGCAAACAGCTCTACTACGACGCGCGCTTGAGTGGCGATGGAAGCCGCTCCTGCTATTCCTGCCACCTCGCGGAACACGGCCTGACCGACGGCAAACCAAAAGCCGTGGGCGCCTACAACACCGCCCTGCCCCGCTCCAGCCCTACGCTGTGGAACATCGGCTACCACTCGGAGTTCTACTGGGACGGCCGCAGCAAATCGCTCGAAGCGCAGGCCAAGGCGGCCTGGTCGGGCGGCAACATGGGCGCCTCGGGCAAGGACGGCCGTCCCAGCATAGAAGATATCTGCAAGAAGCTGGACGCTATTGAGGGTTATCGGAACCAATTCCAGGAAGTGTTTAGCGCCGGCTGTACCCCCGACAATGTGGCCAAAGCTCTAGCGGCTTTTGAGCGCACCATTGTCAGCACCAGCGAGGCTTCGGCCTGGATTCGCTTTCGCGAAGGGAACAAGAAGGCTTTCAGTGCCGCCGCCCGCCGTGGATGGGAGATTTTCAGCAACAAGGATAAGGCCGGCTGCACAAACTGCCACGACGGGCTGCTGCTCACCGATCAGCAGTACCACAACGTCGGCATCGCCTGGAATCCGGAGAAGAAGGCCTATGACGACCCGGGGCGCTTCAACGCCACCAAGAACGAACGCGACAAGGGCTCCGTTAAAACCCCAACCCTGCTCGATATCGCCAAATCCGCCCCTTACTTCCACGATGGCAGCGTCGCCACGCTGGAAGAGGCCGTGGATTTCATGCTGGGCGGCGGCCGCCCTAACCCCAACCTCGATTCCGCTAACCTCGTCCCGCGTAAGCTGAGCATGAAGGAAAAAGCCGACCTGCTGGCCTTCCTGCGCGCCCTCTCCGTCAATTACATGGTGAAGGAGCCGAAGCTGCCACAGTAGTTTCTGCCATGAAAAAAGATAAAGTCCTTCGTGACCACCTGCTTTATCTATTAAATGGCGGCGGAGCGCATCTTGATTTCGACAGCGTGGTCGCCGGCCTGCCGCGGCGTCTGCGCGGAAGAAAGCCCAAGAGTGCGCCTCATACGCCCTGGCAACTCCTCGAACACCTGCGCCTCTGCCAGTGGGACATCCTCGACTTCTGTCGCAACTCGAACTACAAGGAACTGCCGTTCGAGGAATACTGGCCCAAAACTGCGGCCCCGCCCAGCGACGCGGCGTGGAATCGAAGTCTCAAAGCCTTTCGCGCTGACCTGCGCGCGATGAAAAAACTCGTCGCCAGTCCGAAAACCAATCTCTACGCGCGTATCCCCCACGGCAGCGGGCAGACAATCTTACGCGAAGCGCTGCTGGTGGCCGACCACAACGCCTACCACCTGGGGCAGCTCGTTCTGCTGCGGCGGCTGCTGGGCGCCTGGAAGACGGACTAGCGTCTCCCTACTCGGCAAAAAGAATTGACTCGGAGTTTTAGGCGCGGCCCGTGGCGACGAGCCGCTTGTTGCACGTCTTGGCCGGTTCTTGGCTGCGTGTTGGGTTGTCGGTGGCTCCCCGTCCGGCTGCCTCCGGCTCGCGCACCAGCGAGCGCAGCGCGTAGAGTAACCGTAGACCGTTGACCAAGCGAGTCCCCTGCGCGTAGAGCACGTTAACCGCTGGCTCGACGGCTGCCACGAGGTTTGAGGGGGCGGGGCGGTCGCCGGGTACACCAGCGGTATCGAATACAAACATCAACCAAAGCAGCCAAACGAGAATAGAAAGCCGCCGGGTGGCGCCTCGGTTCGACCGGCTCGCGGGTGCTCCGCTTTCCATATCTCCCTTAGACGAGGCAGTCGGAAATTGGTTGGGGCTTTTTCCGTTTGAAGGCGTAAGGCGTTTGGGATAGAGTAGTCGCTGATTCACACAGGAAACCCGACAGTTCCGGGGGAAGCTCTCGACCTGGGACTGTTTGAGGAGGAAAGCCATGGGCGCTCCCGTAAAGCCAGCGGCGGCTGCGGCCGCGGCGGCCACCGCCCCGGCGGCTGCCCCGGCAGCGGCCCCGGCCACCATTCCCACTTCGGGGATCATTTCGGCGATGCTGCGGGTGTCGAAGCAGGTCAGCGACCTGATTTTCTCGCCCGGGCGCCCGCCGCAGGTAGAGCTGAACGGCCAGCTGGTGCCGGTGAAGATCGAAGAAATGGGAATCCTGACCCCGGCCGACACGGCCCGCATCGCCGCCGAGCTCATCGGCTCGAACAAGCAGGCGGTGGAAAAGCTGCGCGAGCAGGGCTCCTGCGACATCTCCTACGCCCTGCCCAAGCTCTCCCGGTTTCGCGTCAACATCTTTACGCAGCGCGGCACCTGCGCCATCGTGATGCGCGTCATCCCCAACAGCATTCCCGACTTCCGCACCTACAACCTGCCGCCGCAACTGACGGAAATCGGCGAGCTAAAAAACGGCGTGGTGCTGGTCACGGGGCCGACCGGGTCAGGCAAGTCCTCGACGCTGGCCGCCATCGTTGACCTGATCAATCAGACCAAGGCCATCCACGTGGTGACCATCGAAGACCCCATCGAGTTCCTGCACCCGCACAAGAAAGCCACCATCCACCAGCGTGAGCTGCACAGCGACTGCCCCACTTTTGCGCTGGCCCTGCGCGCCGCCCTGCGCCAGGCTCCCAAAGTTATCCTGGTGGGAGAGATGCGCGACCGCGAAACGATCGAGATCGCGCTCGAAGCCGCCGAAACCGGCCACCTGGTGTTCTCGACCTTGCACACCATTGATGCCTCGAAGACCGTGGAGCGCATCATCGGCACCTTCCCGCTGGGCGACCAGCATGTCATCCGCGCCCGCCTGGCCAAGACTTTCCGCTTCATCCTTTCCCAGCGCCTGATGCCACGCAAAGACGGCCAGGGCCGCGTCGCCGCCATCGAAATCCTCAAATCCACCATGCGTACCCGCGAGTACGTCGAAAAAGGCGAATCGGAAGGACGCAGCCTGGTGGACGCCATGCGCGACGGCGCGCTCGAAGGGATGCAGCATTTTGACCTAGTGATTGAAAAATACATCCGCGAGGGCGTGATTGACGTCGAAACCGGACTCACCTACGCCAGCAACGCCGGCAACCTGCGCCTCGAGCTGGCCGACATGCTGGGCGGACTCCCCCCTCCGAAAGAAGAACCCCAGCCGGTGAAAAAGGAAAGCAAGCCGAAGACCGAGACCG
>JBOGNW010000193.1:0-3746 GCA_050747425.1 Candidatus Acidiferrales bacterium | reverse complement strand
CGCCCGCAGGACTTCGTCCACGGCTTCTTGCCGGCGCCCGGGTTCAAGCTCGGCGATGTTGACCACGGCGCGGCCACCGCTGCGGCCCCACACGGTGTCACGGTAGAGGGGCGAATGCAGCGAGCGCAGTTCGAGCGCGTGGTCGGCAAACCAGCCGGCCAGCTCGCGCACTTGAGCGGCGTCGGTGTAGTCGAAGTGTTGCCGGGCGCAAAAGATTTCGACGGACGGCAGGCCAGCCGCTTCGATCTGTTCCAGAATTTCGACCGTCAGCCGGCGCTGGACGAAGAGGTGGGTCGAGAGGGCGCGCTGCATCGTCTCAGTAGCCCCGCGCCGCCCCGCGGCGGCGGGCGTCGGCGACCCCGTAGAGCTCTCCCGTGGCCGGGTGGCGCTCCACAGCGTTCACCTGTCCGACCTCTTCCGGCTCCCCCGCGTTCAGCTCGGTGATTTTTCGCACCGTGTGACCGCGGACCTCCAGCGCTTGGAGCTGGCTGGCGCCAAACACGCCTTCTTCGACATAAAGCGCATCCGGCAGCCACTGATGATGAAACCGCGGCCGCGCCACCGCCAGCGCCAGATCGTCGTCGAAATAGAGCCGATTTAGAAGCACCTCCACGACGGCCGAAATGATGCGCGGGCCCCCGGGACTGCCCAGCGCCAGAATGGTGCGGCCGTTGCGCACCACCAGCGTCGGCGTCATCGCCGAGAGCGGGCGCTTGCCGGAATCAATCTTGTTGGCGTCCGACTGCATCAGCCCGAAGAGCGTGTTCGGCGCCCCCGGCTCCACGGTGAAGTCGTCCATTTCGTTGTTGAGCAGAAAACCCAGGCCGGGCACGGTGATGCCGTTGCCGAAACTGTTGTTGATGGTGGTGGTCAGCGCAACGGCGTTGCCGGCGGCGTCCATCACCGAAACATGCGTGGTGTTTTCGCCTTCGCGCCGCGCCCCCTGCCCCGCCCGTGGCGGAGTCAGCGTACGCGCCGGCGTGCCCATGTCAAAACGCAGCGGGTCGGGCCGCTCCAGCGCCGCACTTGCCGAAGCCCGCTCGCGGTTGATGGTGACCGCGAAAGCGGCGGCATAGTCTTTAGAAATCAGTCCAACCACCGGGATGACGGCGAAATCCGGGTCGGCCAAGTAGCGGGCGCGGTCAGCGAAGGCGCGCCGCAAGCTCTCCGTCACGAGATGAATGGTCTCGGGGCTTTCCGGTTTGTCCTCGCGCCCCAGCAACCGCTCCAGCATGTTGAGGGTTTCGAGCAGCGCCACCCCGCCCGAGCTGGGAGGCGCCGCCGAGATAATCTCGTAGCCGTTGAAAGTCCCGCGCAACGGCTCGCGCAGCACGGCGCGGTAGTTGCGCAGGTCGCCCTCCAGTAAGAGACCGCCGGCGCGCCGCGATTCTTTCACCAGCCGCCGGGCTATCGAGCCGCGATAAAACTCCCCGCTCCCCTTGCGCGCGATTCCCTCCAGCGTGGCGGCAAGCTCTCGTTGCACCAGAAGGTCTCCCGCTTCGAGCGGACGCTCGTGGCGGAAGAACAGGCGGCGGCTTTCCGCGTCGCGGCGCAGGCGCTCGGCGCTGGAACGGAACGACTCTGCTAGCTCCTCGTCTACCGGAAACCCTTTCTTGGCCAGGCGAATGGCCGGGACCATCACTTCTTTGAGCGACAGTGTGCCATAGGTTCGCAGCGCCAACTCCAGTCCGGCCACGCTCCCGGGCACGGCGCTCGAGCGCCAGCCGTTGGTGCTGCTGCCGGGGATCAGCTTGCCCTGGGCGTCGAGGTACATATCCCAGCGCGCGGCCGCCGGAGCGGTTTCGCGGAAATCCACCATCATCGTGGTCCCGTTCGCCAGCCGAACCAGCAGGAAGCCGCCCCCGCCCAGGTTACCGGCTTGCGGGTGCGTGACGGCAAGCGCGAAGGCGACCGCCACCGCGGCGTCCACGGCGTTGCCACCTTTGCGGAGGATTTCGAGGCCGGCCTCGGCCGCCAGCGGCTCGTCAGCGGCCACCATGCCGTGCTCGCCGCGCGCTGTCGCCGGCGCGCCCCCGGCGGGCGACTGCTCCATCTGCGCCGCGGCTGAAAAGGCTACCGCGGCCGCTAGCAGCGCCACCCCTACCGCGGATTTCCTCAAGAAACGCATAAGGAAGATTCTACTTGCCCAGCAGCCAAACCGGCAATTTGCTCAGCCGGTCGTTGCGCCGGTCTTCACTGAGGCTCGCGCCGCCTGCGCCGCTTCTACGATGACCTTCAGCTTCCCGATGGCCTCGTCCACCGTGCGCGTCTTCAGCCCGCAGTCCGGGTCGAGCCAGAGCTGCTCGGCCGGCAGCACCTCCAGCGCCTGCCGCAGGCGTTCGCCGACCGTGCCGGCGTCTTCCACCACATGCGAGTGCGAGTCCACGATGCCGAAGCTCAGGTCTTTGGTGAACGGGTCTTTGCGGAACAGCCCCAGCAGGTCGAAGCCGCTGTTCGACATCTCCAGGTCGAAATTGTCCACCGGCGCCTCGAGCATCTGCGGGTAGATATTCTCAAACGCCCCGTAGCAGGCGTGGGTGATGAAGTAGGCCGGCACGCCGTCCATCACCACGTGCAGCGCCTCCAGCGCCACCGGCAGCTCTTCCGGCCGCACCGAGAGCGCCGGCTCGTCCACCTGAACGATTTTGCAGCCCGCCTCCACCAGCGCCTCCACCTCGCGGCGCACCATCTGCGCCAGCGCCAGACAAGTGGCTTTGCGGTCGGCGTAGTATTCGTTGAATGACCAGTCCATGATGGTGTAAGGCCCGGTCAGCATCCCCTTCACCGGTTTTTCCGTCTGCTCCTGCGCGAAGCGCCACCAGGCCACGGTGATGGGCTGCTTCCACTCCACCGCCCCGGTGATGATGGGTTTGTGGTAGTAGCGGTTCCCGTAGCTGCGCACCAGCCCGCCCTGCGTGAACCCCGGCAGGTTTTCGGCGAAGTAGGCCACCATGTCGCCGCGGTACTGCTCGCCGTCCACCAGCACGTCCACGCCCAGCTCCTCCTGCTTCTCAATCCAGAAGGCGGTGGCGCGCTCTTCTTGTTTCCGCAGCTCTTCGGCCGTGATCTTGCCGCGGCGGAAATCGTTGCGCGCCGCCACCAGGTAGTCCGGCTTGGGCAGGCTGCCCACCGAGGTGACCGGAAACAGCGGCAGCTCAACGTACAGTTTTTGCAGCTTCTCGCGGCTCATTTGGCGCCTTTCATCAGACTGCGCACCTGCGCCAGCAGCTTCAGCTTGGCGAAAGCTCGGTCGCGCGGCAGGTACTCCAGCCCGCAGGAGGGATTGAGATAGCACGCCTGGCCTTTGACGCGCAAGAGCAGGCGGTCCACCTGGTGGGCCACGGCGGCCGCGTCTTCCAGGCGCGTGTTGCGGCCGTCCACCAGGCCCAGCGCCAGCGGCTTGTCGGAGCCCGCGGTCACCACCCGCTCCACAAACTTGGAGTTGTAGGTGAAGTCGAGCCCCAAAATGTCCACCGGCAAGGCCTGCAAGCGGTCGTAGAGGTGTAGCGCATCGCCAAAGTAAAGGTAGAGGGCCAGCTTGGCCTTCAGCCGCCGCTTCCCCACTATCATCAGCGCCCGCTCCAGCAGGGGGAAATCCCGCGGCCACTTGAGGATGGCGGGCTCGTCCACCTGGATCACCTCGGCCCCGGCTTTGGCCAGGGCTTCCACTTCGCCCCCCAGCGCCATAGCGTAGGCCCGCACCAGCGCATCGAGCTGCTTGTAGGGCGCGTGCTCGCTGATGCTAT
>JBOGNW010000192.1:0-5343 GCA_050747425.1 Candidatus Acidiferrales bacterium | reverse complement strand
CTTCTTCGCCGATGGGAGTTTCGAGCGAAATGGGCTCCTGGGCAATCTTCATCACCTTGCGCACCTTGAACACCGGCAGCTCCATGCGCTTGGCGATTTCTTCCGAGGTCGGCTCGCGCCCGAATTCCTGCACCAGTTGGCGCTGGGTGCGGATGAGCTTGTTGATGGTTTCGATCATGTGCACCGGGATGCGGATGGTGCGCGCCTGGTCGGCAATGGCGCGGGTGATGGCCTGGCGGATCCACCAGGTGGCGTAAGTGGAGAACTTGTAGCCGCGCCGCCACTCGAACTTGTCCACCGCTTTCATCAGCCCGATGTTGCCTTCCTGAATGAGGTCGAGAAATTGCAGGCCGCGGTTGGTGTATTTCTTGGCAATCGAAACCACCAGGCGCAAGTTGGCTTCGATGAGTTCTTTCTTGGCCTGGGCCGATTCCGCTTCCCCGCGGTGCACGACTTTGAGTGACCGGCGCAGTTCCTCGGCCGGCACTTCCACCAGCTCTTCGAGCGTGGTGAGCCGCACCCGAACGTCGCGCAGCTCGCGCCGGGCGTCGCGGGCGGTTTCCTCCGAACCCAGGTCCACGCGGCGGTCGAGCTTGCCCAGGTCGCGGTCGAGCGCGTTCAGGTCGGCCACTGCTTCCCGCAGGCCGTCAATCAAGCGCTTGCGCTCCGGGTGGCTGAACTCAATCGAGCGCACCAGTTGGCCCCCTTGCACGCGCGTGCGCGCCAGTCCCCAGCGCAGGCGGACGGCCCGGCGGGTCTTGCGGGCGCGCAGCTTCGTCAGGCGCTCGTTGAGCTTCCGCGCCCGGTCCTGCAAGCGGCTGAGCTTGTCGAGCGTGCGCAGGAACTGCCGGGTCTTTTCCGCCAGGCGTTCTTCGGTCAGCTCGTCGTCGTCGAACTGTATGATTTCCTTGATGCCCCGTTCGCCCTGCCGCAGGGCCTCGCCCAGGGCCAGCACTTGCTTGATGGTCACTGGCTGGCGCGAGAGCGCCTTGAGCACCCGCAGTTGTCCGCGCTCGATGCGCTTGGCGATGGCCACTTCGCCCTCGCGGGTCAGCAGCGGCACCGTGCCCATCTCGCGCAGGTACATCCGCACCGGGTCGTTGGTTTTTTCCAGCGCCCCCGGGGTCAGGTCGAGCTCCACTTCTTCGCTCGCTTCTTCGCTGGTTTTGTCTTCGGCCGTAGCGGTGTCGCCCGGGCGCGCCAGCGGCTTCTTGGGGGCTTCTTCGAGGATTTCAATTCCGGCGTCGTCGAAGGCGGAAAGCACGTCGTCAATCTCCTCCGACGAATGCACTTCGGCCGGCAGGAGGTCGTTGACCTCGTCGTAGAGCAGGTAGCCGCGCTCCTTGCCCATCAGCAGGAGCTGGCGAACCGAATCGTACTTGTCTTCAATGCCCAAACTCAGGCTCCTTCGAGCGGCACGGGGAGTTAGCTACCCACAGCCAGTGGGGAGTTAACTGATTGATTTCGTTGTGGTTGCCCTGAATCTGCTACCTTCGACCGTCGCCGCCCTCTGGCTCTCCTGCTGATTAGATGAGTCTTGCCCGGCAAAAGTTTGCAACAAAACCCATCAACCCTAGCAAGATTCCTCCGCCAGCGTCAAGAGATTCCACGCCTCCTTTCTCCCTTTGAATCCGCTCTGAGTCCTTGAAGTTCCCAGCACCTCTCGGGCCAAACACTCTGTGTCCTCTGCCCGCCCTGTCGAAGCGTGCCTCTGTGGCGAGTCTTATTCCAACTCTCCCAGCGACTTCCGCAGCGCCTGCTTCTGCTTGAGTAATCCACGCAGCGCCGCGCTCTCTTTCTCCCGCTCGGCCGTCTGAATTTGCCGCTGCACTTCGCGCAGCTCGGCCTCGAGTTTGCGCCGCTGCATCGCCGCTAGGCATGAGCGCGCCTCCTCCAGCGAGCCCGCCCCTCCCGAACCCGCAGGAGCGCTTGCTTCGAACGCCAGCTCGTACACCAGCCGCTGCTCGGCTTCCCCCAGCCGCTCCGCCAGCGTCGCCGAAGTCAGCGCCGCGTCGGCCCGCGCCATGGCCAGCACCTCGGCGAACACCGGCTCGAGCCCCGAGCCTTTGTGCGCGCCGGCGTCCTCCATTTCCTTGAGAATGTCGGCGCGGATGGCGGGATTATCCAGCAGGATTTGCAGCAGCCGCCGCTCCGCTGGTTTCGCCGTGCTGCGTTCGACCACCGCCGCGGCCTCCGGCCGCAGCTTGATTTCCGTGCGGCGCTCCCGGGCCGCCCGCTGCAACTCCTCGCGAATCAAGGCCTCGTCAATCTGGAGACGTGCCGCGAGCTCCGACGCCCACTCGGCGCGGCGGATTTTGTTCGGCAGCCGCGCCACGTAGGGCAGCAGATAATTGAGAGCGGCGATTTTTCCGTCGTTCGACCTCCAGTCGAACTGCGTGCGGGCGCGGTCTGCCAGGTATTCCAGATAGGGCCGCGCCTGCTTCAGTTGTTCGCGGTAGGCCGCCGCCCCGCGCTCGCGCACAAAAAGGTCGGGGTCGGTGCCCGCCGGCAGGGCCAGCACCCGCACGGCAAAGCCCTGCTCCAGCAGCAGGCTCAGCGAGCGCTCCGTGGCCGCCACGCCCGCGGCGTCCGGATCGAAGCTCACCACCACGTTGCGCGTAAATCGCCCCAGCAGCCGCACCTGTGTCTCGGTCAGGCTGGTGCCGCAACTGGCCACCACGTTCGCCACCCCGGCCGCCGCCACGCTGATGCAGTCGAGGTAGCCCTCGACCAGCACCGCGAAGTTCTCCCGCCGCAGCCCTTCCTTGGCGCCGTGCAGGTTGTAGAGCACGCCGCTCTTGGAATAAATCGGCGTCTCCGGCGAGTTCAGGTACTTCGGCATCTCCTCGCCCAGCGCCCGCCCGCCAAAGGCCACCACGCGCCCGCTCTCGTTGGCAATGGGGAACACGATGCGGCGCCGGAAGCGGTCGTAGAGCCCACGATCGCCTGCCCCGCTGTAAGCGGGGTCTTTGTTCACCAGCCCGCTCAACTCGAGAATCTTCGGCGCGAAGCCCTGCTGCCGCAGCCGCGCCACCAGCGCGTCGCCCGCGCCCGGCGCGTAGCCGATGCCAAAAGTCTTGATGACCTCGTCCGAGAGCCCGCGGTCGTTCAGGTAGGCCCGCGCCAGGCGCCCTTCGCGGGTCTGATTCAATTGCTCCACGAAAAACTCCGCCGCCTGTTTATGGATTTCGAGCAGCTCCGGCCGCACCTTGGCCGTTCGCGCCTCTTCCGGCGATCGCGGGCGACGCGCCGGCAGCCGCACCCCGGCCTTCTCGGCCACCAGCCGCAGCGCCTCCGGGAAATCCACCTTCTCCATCTCCATCACGAACTTGAAAACGTCGCCGCCTGCTCCGCAGCCGAAGCAGTGGTAAATCTGCTTCAGCGGATGCACGGCGAACGAGGGCGTTTTCTCGGAATGGAACGGGCACAGGCCGAGAAAGTTCTGCCCGCTCTTTTTCAGGCGCACGTAGTCGCCCACCAGGCGGACGATGTCCGCCTGCTGCTTCACTTTCTCCGCGATGCTTCCCGGCTCCGCCATTGCTTACCAGATAAGAAACCAGAAATTAGAAACTAGAAAATCTACTTCGTCGAGGCAGCCTCCTTAAGTTTCTTGGTCGAGCGAATATAACCGTTCAGCAGACGGGTTACATCCAAAGCCATACTGTTGAGTTCCCGGAACCTGTCCCGTGAAAGATAGCCGGCGTCAAGTGCCGTGGTCAGGTGGTCTCGCAGTTCGTATACGGAGGCGCGGCTTTGCCGGGAGAACTGCATGTTCTCCTGGTAGGAAAAGCGCCCGTAGCCTTCCGCCAGATTGGCAGTGACTGAAACCGCTGCACGTCGAATTTGCGCCGTCAGCCCGAATCTCTCCTCTTCGGGAAAACTCTTTGTGAGCTGGTAGAGTTCCAGCCGGAGCTTCCGCGCTGCCTGCCAGGTGCGCAACTCCGTGAAGTCGCCGACTTTCTTGTTGGCGACGGGTTTTTCCTCTTTTCCATTTTCCATTTTCTAGTTTCGCTTCACCATCACGACAGTGACGCCGGCGCCGCCGTGCTCGCGCTCGGCTTCGCGGGTGGAGTCGACGTGGGGGTGCTGGGCCAGAAACTCCGCCAGCGCTTTCTTCAGCGCCCCAGTTCCAAACCCGTGGATTAGTCGTACTTCCGAATGTCCGGTAAGGACTGATTCATCTAGAAACTTGTCTGCCTTCTCGACGGCCTCCTCGACGCGAAGGCCTCGCAAGTCGAGTTCTGCCACCGCTGACGATTGAGGCCGAGTTTCGAGTTTTGATTTTCGAGTTTCGCTGTCCCCTTTCGCCTTCTCTATCGCTTCGACGTCACCGGCCTTCGCTTTCATTCTCAAACTTCCAATCTGCACTTCGAAAAGATCGGCGTCCAGCTTCGTGAGCACGACACCCCGCCGTGCGATACCGCGCAGCTTGACCCGCGTGCCGGGCACCAGATCTTCCGGCTTGACGCGCTTGGGCTCCGGCTTCCGCGCCGATTCGCCCAGGTGTTGCACCACGGCGGTGTCAAACTCGTGGCGCATCTCGCCTTGCACACGGGCCATCTGCCTTGTGCCGACTTTCTCGAGGCGCTCGCGCAGCTTGGGGTCGCTGAGGCTGTTGATGACGCCGCGCATTTCGTTGTGGTAACCGGCCAGCGTGGTGTTCAGGTGCTTCTCCAGCTCGGCCAGGCGCTTGCGCTGCTGCTGCAGCCACTTTTGCTGCAGCTCCTCGCGCTCTTCTTCGATCTTCTGGAGCGCGGCCCGCACCTCCTTTTGCAGCCGCTCCAGCTCCTGCTGCGTCTTGTGCAACTGGCGGATGAGGTCGGAGGTTTCTGTGGCTTCCGTGGTGAGTTTTTGTTTTGCTTCTTCGACGATCTCCGCCGGCAGGCCGAGGCGCATCGCCGTCACCAGGCCGCTGGAGACGCCCGGCACGCCGAGCAGCAGCCGGTAGGTCGGACGCAGGGCAACTTCGTCGAACTCGACCGCAGCGTTCACGGCGCCGGGGGTCGAGGCGGCGTAGGCTTTGAGCCGCTCGTGGTGCGTGGTGGCGATGGTCAGCGCCTGGCGGCGGCGGAAGTGCTCGAGCAGGGCGATGCCGAGCGCCGCGCCTTCTTCCGGGCTGGTGGCGGCGCCGAGCTCGTCGAGCAGCACCAGCGCGCGCTCGTTGGCTTCGCCGGCCATTTCCTTGAGGTGACGATGTGCGCCGAAAAGGTGGAGAGGTTTTCCACCAGCGATTGCTCGTCGCCGATGTCGGCCAGGATGTGCTCGAAGACCGGCAGGCGCGCCTCGTCGGCCGGAACGGGGATGCCGGCCTGCGCCGCCACCGCGGCCAGCCCGACCGTCTTG
>JBOGNW010000191.1:0-5376 GCA_050747425.1 Candidatus Acidiferrales bacterium | reverse complement strand
TTTTCTTCCGTTTCTTCATCGACGCTTTCACTTCTTCCGGCGGCCGGCTTGCGTCAGTCGCGCCGCTTTTTTCTCCCTCAACGGCTCGAAATACTCGATGTCGGTGATGCTGCCCGTTCGCCGGGCGGCCGGCTTCCAGACGGCGCGCACGCGCAGGCCGACCCGCACGTCCTTGGGGTTCACCTTGCCCAGCTTGTGCAGGATGCCGGCGCCGGGAGCGGCGCCATCAATCTCAATCACGGCGGGGATCTCCGGCACTTTCAGCCGCTGCACGTCCCAGGAGACGTAGCAAAGCGAAAATGTGTTCACGGTGCCGGTGTCTTTGACGTACACCCACTCGTCGGTGGGGCGGAAGCAGCGCTCGCAAAACATCCGCGGCGGAATCAGGGTGCGCCGGCAGTGGCGGCAGTGCCGCGCGATGAGCCGGCCCTTCTTCAGCTCCTCGAGATAGCGGCCCATGGCTTCGCCCGTATCCCAGGTGTACTCGATTTTCGGCGTGTAATAAGTAACAAAAACCTTGCCACGCTTGAGGTCGGCGGCCTCGAGCGGCGTGCCGCGCAGGTTTTGCGGTTGTCCTGCCATTCTAGTCAACCCCCATCACAACTACGGTTCCCACTTGCATCAGATCGCCCCACGCCTGTGCCACCGCGCGGCGCGGTTGTCCCGGCACCTGGCGCGGCCCAGCCTCTCCTCGCAACTGCCAGAACAGTTCGCAGATTTTCATCGTGCCGGCGGCGGCAATGGGATTGCCCACGCCGAGCAACCCACCCGAGGGCGTGGCCGGCAGATCGCCGTCGCGGTCGAAGACGCCGTCGGCCAGCAGTTGCGGCGCCTTACCCTTGGGCGCCAGTTGCAAGCCTTCGAGATGATGCAGCTCCTTGTAGGCAAACGGGTCGTAGGGCTCGGCGATGTTGATTTCCTTCCGTGGCTCGCGCACGCCGGCCATCCGGTAAGCCATCCAGGCCGCCTTCTCCACGTATTCAGGGTAGTAAAGGTCGCGGTTCGTCCAGTAAGCGCTATCGAGGCACCAGCCGACTCCCTGAATCCAGATCGGCTTGTCAGTCACGCGCTTGGCGACTTCTTCGCTGGCCAGAAGAACGGCGGCGGCCCCGTCGCTCGTCGGGCTGACCATCAAGCGGTGCACCGGCCAGGCCAGCACCTCGGAGGCCAGCACTTCCTCCACCGTCAGCTCGGCGCCCAGTTGCGCCGCCGGATGGCCGAGGGCGTTGCGCTTGTTCTTCACCGCGACGCGGGCAATTTCCTGGTTGGTGATGCCGTGCCGGGCCATGTAGCGGTTTTGCTCCAAGGCAAAAATCCACAGCAGGTTCGGCCGCAGCGGCTGCTCGGTGATGTTGTCGAAAATGGTCAGGAAAGCCGCCTGCGGGTGGGGCAGGCACGACGACATCTTTTCCTCGCACACCACCAGCACCGCGTCGAACCGCCCCGAGGCCACGTGGAACCATCCCTGCGCGATGGCGTAAACGCCGGTGCCGCCCCCGACGTAGCAGCGTAGGTAGGGCTTCTTCCAGCCGCCGCAGCCATCGGAGAGATACTCGCCCTTCATGTGCAGGCCGTCGAAGGCATCGGGCGCGGTGCCCAGCACCACGCCGCCGACCTGGTCGAGGCTCATCTCCGCGGAATCGAGCGCGGCTTTGGCCGCCAGCCACGCCAGCTCTTTGGGCGTTTCCAGCGCGCGGCGCATGAACTTCGTCATCCCTGCCCCGACCACCGCCACTCTGCGCATTCCCATCGCCCTAGCTTACTCCGAACTCAGAATCACCACGGCTCCGCTGGTGGTGGGGACACCGCGCCACGACTGCGCCAGTCCCACCCGCGGATGCGGCAACAGTTGGCGCGACCCCGCCTGCCCGCGCAGTTGCAGTACCACTTCCAGCAGGCGGTAGAGACCGGCGGCCTCGAGGGTTGTCCCCAGGCCCAGCGAGCCGCCGGAGACATTTACGGGAGTTTCGCCCCGCGCTTTGGTGTCGCCCCGCTCGACCGCGCGCCCGGCATCCCCCGGCCGCAGATACAGCCCCAGAGCCACCAAGTGCTGGAGTTCCTTGTAGGCATAGGTGTCGTCCACTTCGAAGAAATCAATTTCACGCTCGGGGCGGCGGATTTTCATTTGCCGGTAGGCCATCTGCGCAGCGATGCGTGCGTATTCGGCCCGTACCCAATCGCGGGATTCGATTGTCGGGCTGTCGTTGGCAAAGCCCACCCCCCGCACCCAGAGGGGCTCGCTAGGCGTGGTGCGCTCGCTGCTGGCCAGCACCACCACCACGCAGCCGTCGGCGGGGCGTGACGTCTCAATTTCGTGCAAGGGGTAGAACGTGTAGGGCGAATTCTCGACATCGCTCGGCGCCGTGCGCTCCGGGTACGCCGCCAGCGGATTGCGCAGCGCGTTGGTGCGGTTCTTGGCGGTGACGTGCGCGCAGTGTTCGTAGGTAATCCCGGTGTCGTGGAGAAACACATTCATCTCCAGCCCCGCCAGCGCGTGCGGGTTGAACCCCAGCGGCCGGTTTAACACCGGGTCCGTCGCGTAATCGAGAATCCAGTCGGGCGTGCGCATATTCGAGGCCTTGCTGTGCGCCTCGACCACCACCACCTCTGCCACGCCGCTCTCAATCTGCATCACCGCATCGGCAATCCCGTGCAAGCCGTCCTGCGCCAGCGTGTGCATGGGCTTCTGCACTGCGCCCAGTTGGTCGGGCGTGTACTCGTCAAAAATCGACAGCCCCTCGTTCAAGTCTTCGGCACAGGTGACGAAGGAGCCGACCTCCGCCGACTCAATCCCCGCGTCGAGATAGGCCCGCTGCGCCGTCTCGAACATCATCTCTTTGTAAGACTGGTGCGACGTGGCGGGCCGGGCGGCCTGGGCGCCGATGCCGATGATGCCTGCGCGGGGTGACATGCAGTCGTTGGTAAGAAAGCTGAGACGTTAATCGAAGCGCGGCAGCGGGTCAAGGCTCGCCTGCGCTAACTGGCTAGCCCGTTCTGCCGCCCGGACCAGCAGCCGCGACCCGGCAACGATTTCCTCTATCAAGCCGAGGGCCATCGCCTGCTCGGCGCCGACGGTCTCGCCGGTCAGCAGAATCTCCAAGGCTCGCGCCCGGCCGACGAGTCGCGGCAGCCGCTGCGTCCCGCCCCAGCCGGTCAGCAGGCCCAGCGTGGCGCCCGGATGCCCTAGAACAGCATCCGGGGTCGCCAGGCGCCGGTGGCAAGCGAGCGCCAGGTCAAGGCCGCCGCCCAGGCAATAGCCGGCGATGGCCGCCACCACTGGTTTCGGTGAGGCGGCAATCTCCTCGAAGAGCAACTGCCCGCGGCGCGCGAAGCGCAGCGCCTCGCTTCCGGAGAGCGAAGCAATCTCACTGATCTCCGCGCCCGTGGCAAAGCATTTCTCCGAGCCGTGGATAACGATGCCCTCGCAGGCCGGGTCGCGCAACAGCCGGTCCAGGTAGCCGGCCAGCTCTTCGAGCAGGGAAGCGCTCAGGCGCGGCAGGCCATCGGGGCTCGCGAGTTCCACTCGAGCCAGCGGAGGCTCGCGGTGCAGCCGCAGAGAGGAAGGCACAGCTCAGGAGGCGCCCACGGTGCGCTGGATAAAGGCAATGATGTCTTGCGAGGACGTGCCGGGTTGGAAAACTTCCGCCACACCGGCTTTCTTCAACGTCTCGATGTCGGCGTCGGGAATGATGCCGCCCACCACCAGCTTGATGCTGTTGCCGGCGCCCTTGTCCCGCAGCAGCTCGAGCACTCGCGGCACGATGACCATGTGCGCCCCGGAGAGAATCGAGAGCCCGACCACGTCCACGTCTTCTTGCAGCGCCGCGGCGGCGATTTGCTCCGGCGTCTGTCGCAAGCCGGTGTAGATGACTTCCATGCCGGCGTCGCGCAGCGCGCGCGCAATAACCTTGGCGCCGCGGTCGTGGCCGTCCAGCCCCGGCTTGGCCACCAGCACCCGTATCTTCTGCTCCGTCATCTCTGCGCCTTCCTCTGTGCTCTCTGCGTCTCTGTGTCCTCTGTGTTACGCTTTTCCGCTTTCCTGCTCAAATCCATACACCAGCCGCCGAATCCCGTCCTTTAGCACCGCGGAATTGAAGTTGATGAGCAAAGCTATGCGACAGCCGGAAAACCTGAGATACGTTAGCACGATCGCGTCGTGAATGGGCGCCAGAGTATCCACTGCCTTTATCTCAACTACGACCCGGCTTGCTACCAGCAAGTCGACCCGGTAACCGCACTCCAGCTTCACATCTTTGTAAACGACAGGAAGAGGTTTCTGGCGTTCGAACAGCACCTCTCTCAGTGAGAGCTCGCGGGCCAGGCATTCTTCATAAGCGCTTTCAAGCAGCCCGGGGCCAAGCAAGCGGTGCACTTCAATGGCGGCGCCGATGATCTTGTGTGTCAGCTCGTTGTCAGTCACTGGATAAAAGAAGCTTACCACAGAGAACACAGAGGCGCGGAGAACGCAGAGTAAATGCTAGGTGATGGCGACTTCTTCGTAGGTGCCGAAGACTTCCCGCAGGGTGTCGCAGATTTCGCCCAGCGTCGCGTAAGCGCGCACGCACTCCAGGATGTAGGGCATGGTGTTCTTCTGGCCGCGGGCCGCCGCCTCGAGGTCTTTGAGCGTTTGCGTAACCCGCCGGTTGTCGCGCTGCCGGTGCAGCTCGGCCAGCCGCTCTTTCTGTTGCCGCGCCACCGACTCGTCAATCTGGAGAGTCTCCAGGGGCGGTTCCTCGGCCACCACATAGTCGTTCACGCCCACAATGATTTTGTCCTTGGCGTCCACAGCCTGCTGGTAGCGGTAGGCGGCCTCGGCAATCTCCCGCTGCGGGAAGCCGCGCTCAATGGCGGCAATCATCCCCCCCAGGGCGTCAATTTTGTCGAAGTACTCCTCGCACCCGCGCTCCATTTCGTTGGTCAGCCGCTCGACAAAGTACGACCCGCCCAGCGGGTCCACGGTATGGGTGACGCCGCTTTCGTGCGCGATCACTTGCTGCGTGCGCAGCGCCAGCGTAGCGGCATACTCGGTGGGCAGCGCCCAGGCTTCGTCCAGCGAATTGGTGTGCAGCGACTGCGTCCCGCCCAGCACCGCCGCCAGCGCCTGGATGGTGGTGCGCACCAGATTGACGAGTCGGTGGCGCGGCAACAGAAAGAGCGGCTGGCCGAGCTGCGCCGGCAGCGCGACAACCGGCGGGTTACGCGAACGCTCAAAGACCTGGAAGCGGCGGCCCGCGGCCAGAAGAACACCATGCCCTACATCCTTGAGTGCGTGCGCGCTTACGCCACGCTGGGCGAAATGTGCGACACCCTGCGGGAAGTCTTCGGCACCTACGAAGAAGTCGCCATCACCTAGCATTTACTCTGCGTTCTCCGCGC
>JBOGNW010000190.1:0-11412 GCA_050747425.1 Candidatus Acidiferrales bacterium | reverse complement strand
AAAAACTCCTACAACGAGACCGTGTTCCGCCAATCGGCCCGCATCGTCGGCCGCCCGGGGCTTCCTCCCACCGATCCCCGCGCCGTGCCGCTGCGTGCCGGAGAAGCGCGCGAGCTGCGCGTCGCCTTTGAGGACTTGCCCAAGGATTGGAACCAGGCCTTGCCGCAGATTACGGTTACAGGACTGTTGCTGGAGTAGGGGCGGCGCTCAGCGCCCGAAGCTGAGACGCTGAATGAGCGGCGCTGGCAGCTCCGCCTGCCGCATCCGCTCCTGCGTGGCCGCAATGTCGTAGGGCACCCGCCAGTACTCGACCATGCTCTTCTCATCGTCGTAGAAACAAAACCCCGCTCGCGGGTCGCCATCGCGCGGCTGCCCGATGGAGCCGGGGTTGATCATGTACTTGGCGTTGCGCGCCAGCAGAAAGCGCGCCGAAGCCAGCCCCGCCGGCCAGTTCAGCCGCACCAGCTCGATGCGCGAGTCGTTCCGCATCACAAACCCGCCTTGAAAGTGCGTATGGCCGAAGAAGGTGACCGCTACCTGCGCTTGCACCAGACTCTCGCGGGCGTCGCGGGCGTGGAAGACGTACTCATCTTCATCGCGCACCGAGCCGTGCACGATTTGGAAGTCGGCGACGCGCAGCGGCCCCACGGGCAGGGCCCGCAGGTAGTTGAGGTTCTCCGGGGTCAAATGCTCGCGGGTCCAGGTGACGGCCGCGCGCGCGGTGGGATTGAAATCTTCGGCCTCGGTGATTCCGCAACCGGCTTTGTCGTGATTGCCCCGTACCACCGCCACCGGCTCGAGGGCCCGCACCTTGTCGGTGGACTGGTTGGGGTCGGGGCCGTAGCCGACGATGTCGCCCAGGCAGAGGCACTTGTCGTACTTATCGCCCACCACGGCCAGAATGGCGTCGAAGGCGGTCTGGTTGGCGTGGATGTCGCTGAGAATCAGGTAGCGCACGGGGCTCTCGAAAAAGGGGCTTATTATAGTCGAATCCGGTCTCGCTACACTTGTTTTGTCCGGCTAGGCTCCCGAGCGGATGAGCATGCAGTCGCCGTAGGAGTAAAACCTGTAGCCCGCGCTCACCGCCTGCCGGTAGGCCGCCAGAACCTTTTCGCGGCCGGCGAAGGCGCACACCAAAATCAACAGCGATGACTGCGGCAGGTGGAAGTTGGTCAGTAGCTGATTCACTACTTTGAATTCATAGCCGGGGTAGATGAACAGCGTCGCCTCCTGGCGCCCGGGACGAACCTGCCCGTGGCGGCTGGCCGAGTCTTCGAGCGCCCGCACCACCGTCGTCCCTACGGCCAGAACCGGCCGGCCAGCGCCGCGCGCCCGCTCGATAGCCGCGGCGGCCTCGGGGGCAATCTCGTAGGTCTCGGCGTGCATCCGGTGCTGCTCCACGGTTTCCGTGTGAATGGGCTGGAACGTTCCGTAGCCGACTTCGAGCGTGATTTCGGCCAGCTCGCAGCCGCGTTGCTTTAGCTGCGCCAGTGTCGTCGGGGTGAAGTGCAGGCCCGCCGTCGGCGCCGCCACCGCTTCTCCCTGCCGCGCGAATACGGTTTGATAGCGCGCCCGGTCGGCGGGCTCGTCGGCGCGATCAATGTAAGGCGGCAGCGGGACGTGGCCCAGCCGCTCGAAGGCGGCGCGGCAATCGCCCGCGCAGCGGAACTCCAGCGTCCGCAGCCCGTATTCGCCCCGCCCCAGAACTTTGGCCTCTAGTTCCTCCTCTCCGAACATTAACACCTCGCCGCTGCGCACCTTGCGGCCCGGCCGCACCAGCGCCTCCCAAACTTCCCGTTCGCCGCTGCCCTCAAGTCGACGCACCAGCAGCACCTCGATCGGCGCCTGCAAGTATTTGCGCCGCGCGCGGCTGCGCCGCCCCACCGGCTCGGCTCTGAGGCCCCGCCGGCGCCCAAAAAGGCGTGCCGGAAATACCTGTACATTGTTCAGCACGACGAGTTCATCCCCACGCACGAGCTCCGGCAGCTCTCGGAAGAGGCGATCTTCGAAGGCGCCACTCTGGCGATCGAGCAACAACAGGCGCGAGGCGTCGCGCTCCTCCAGCGGATGCTGGGCGATGCACTCCGGCGGCAAGGGGTAATCGAAGTCGCTCAACTTCACGGCGCCTCCATTCTAGCCGTGCCGCGCCCCCCGCCGCACAGCTTGCTTCGCTGGCTCACCTGTGCTACATCAAAGGCGAAACTGTTTACTGAAAGCTGGTTGCCTCCTGCACACAGCCAGCGACGACCATGACAGAACCGCAGGTCCGCCTCACCGCGCGCGGCGCCCAGCGCCTGCTCGCCGGCCATTACTGGGTCTACCGCAGCGACATCGGCTCCGCCCCCAACGTCGAGCCCGGCGACGCCGTTCGTGTCGTGGACGAGCGCGGGCGCTTCTTGGGAAAAGCGTGGTTCAGCGCCAGCTCCCAGATTGCCCTGCGCTTGGTCACTCTTGACGATCTCCCGCTCGATGATGCCTATCTCAGAGCACGGCTGGAGGCCGCTGCGCGTTACCGCGCGCGCGTCGTGGAGAATTCCACCGCCTATCGGCTGGTCTACGGGGAATCCGACGGGCTGCCCTCGGTGATTGTTGACCGCTACGGCGACATTCTCGTCCTGCAAACTCTCAGCCAGGCGAGTGAGCGGCGCAAGGCCACCCTGGTGCGGCTCCTCCAAGAGCTTTTTGCCCCCCGCGCCATCGTGGAGCGTAACGACCCCAAAGTCCGGCGCCTGGAAGGGTTGGAGCCCGCGGTTGGAGTTCTGGCCGGCCAACTCGAGGGCGAAGTACTCGTGGAAGAGAACGGGCTGCGCTTGGCCTACGATGTTCTCAAGGGGCAGAAAACGGGCGGCTTTCTCGACCAGCGCGAAAACCGGCAGGCCGCTGCCGGCTACGCCACGGGCGATGTCCTCGACGGCTTTTGTTACACCGGGGCCTTTGCGCTGGCCGCCGCCCGCCGGGCCGCTTCTGTCGAAGGCATTGACCTTTCCCCGGCCGCCGTGGCCAGCGCCCGTCGCAACGCGGAACTCAACGGCATCTCGAACGCTACCTTCCGCGAGGCCAACGCCTTCGACGTCCTCAAGGCCTACGCCGAGGCCGGCCGCCGCTTCGATATGGTCATCCTCGACCCTCCCGCCTTCGCCAAGAATCGCGCCAGCTTGCCCGCCGCTCGCCGCGGCTACAAGGAAATCAACCTGCGCGCCCTCAAGCTGCTCCGCCCGGGCGGCATACTCGTCACCTGCTCGTGCAGCCACCACGTGCCTGAGAGTCTCTTCCTCGAGATTCTATCCGAGGCTGCTCTCGACGCCCGCCGAACCCTGGTTGTTCTTGAGAGAAGAACACAAGCTCGCGACCACCCCATCCTCCTTACCCTCCCGGAAACACATTATCTAAAATGCCTTCTTATGCATGTTCGTTAAGAAGCCCAAGTTGCACTGGTGGTGCAGCTCTGAGCGCGCCCTAGTCCTCCACGCCTGCTTCCGGTAGAATCCGCGCTTCACGAGGCAAGAGGTAAAGAAGCAAGGAGGCACCATGCGGCTGTCACTTGTCCGAGGAGTGGGTTTGCTGGTTCTGCTGGCGGCGTGTGGCGGAGCTCCCGCCTTAGCGCAAGGACCGGCGGAGGAATCGCGCCCCGCGCTGGATAAAATCCTCCACGACTACATCAGCCTCTACACCCGGGCCACGCTCGACCAGTGGAAGACGCTCTTCCACCCCTCGCTCACCGTCGCCCACGCCGCCGCCGACGGCTCCATCCGCGTCAGAAATCTCGAAGAATTCTTCGCGGCGCAGAAGTACACCTTTGAAAGCGGGCGCGCCATCAGCGAGCGCCTGGAAAACCTGCGCGTGGACACCGGCCGGCGCCTCGCCCGCGTCACCGCGGATTTCATTTTTGTGGACCAAGGCCAGGAGCGCCCCGGCAAGCTCGGCCTGCATCTCGTCGAAGGGAAAGACGGCTGGAAAATTGTCGCCCTAGTTTTTTCGTACAACGAAGGGCGGTAAGGCAGCGCGTTGTCATTCCGAGCTTGCCCCGAACAGCGATGAGGGGCATAGCGAGGAATCTGCTTTCCCCTACCCTCGGGAGGGACACTTGATGAGCCTTCGCTCCGCTCAGCATGACAACGCAAGCCAAGCCAACGCCCTGTCATTCCGAGCCCCGAAAGCCTCCTCTGGCATTCAAGGCGAGGAATCTGCTTTTCCCGCCCGGACGGAGGGGCGCTGGCGTCAACCAAAGCTGGTCCTTGCCGGCCTGACGCTCCTGACTTTCGCGGCCTCGGCGGGCGCCCAGCGCGAGCTGGTCCTGAAACAGATTGACCTCCCGCACTCCTACTACTACCGCGAGATGTACTTGCCGCAGCTGACCAGCGGCCCGAGCGCGGTGGCGTGGTCGCCAGACTCCAAGGCGGTGGTGTACTCGATGGGCGGCTCGCTGTGGCGGCAAGAATTGGATTCCGGCGTGGCCGAGCAACTCACCGCCGGCCCCGGCTACGACTACCAGCCCGATTGGTCGCCCGACGGGCGCTGGATTGTGTATGCCAAGTACGACCGCGACGCGGTGGAGCTGTGGCTGCTGGACGTCAAAAGCCACGAAACGCACGCGCTGACCCTGACCGGAACGGTGAACGTCGAGCCGCGCTGGGCGCCGGACGGGCAGCGGCTGGCCTTCGTTTCGACGCTTTACAACAAGCGGTTTCACATTTTCGTGATGGAGCTGAAAGATGGCGAAGCAGGGCGCATCGAGCGGCTGACGGGGGAAACGCTCACCGAGGCGCCGCGCTACTACTACAGCCCCTTCGACCACGAAATCAGCCCCGCCTGGTCGCCCGACGGGCGCGAAATCATCTATGTCTCCAACCGCGGCCACATCTACGGCACGGGCGGGTTCTGGCGGATGAAAGCCGAGCCGGGCGCGGCGGCGCGCGAGATTCACACCGAAGAAACCACCTGGAAGGCCAAGCCCGACTGGTCGCTCGACGGCCAGCGGCTGGTGTACAGCTCGTACAACGGCCGGCCGTGGCATCAGCTCTGGGTGACGCGGGCCGAGGGCGGCGACCCTTTTCCGATTTCCTACGGCGAGTACGACAACACGGCGGCGCGCTGGTCGCCCGACGGCCAGCGGTTCGCTTTCATTTCCAACCGCAACGGCATGACGGAGCTGTGGATTCAGGAAGTGGTCGGCGGGCGACAGTGGCGGCTCGAAATCAAAGAACGCCGCTACCTGAAGCCGCTGGGGCGGCTGCGGATTACCGTGCTCGATCCCGCCGGCCAGCCGACGCCGGCGCGCGTCTCGGTCACCGGCAGCGACGCCCGCGCCTACGCCCCCGACAACGCCTGGTTGCATGCCGATGACAGTTTTGTGCGCGCGGAGCGCGCTTTTGAAGCGCACTACTTCCACACCACAGGGAGGGCAGTGCTGACCCTGCCCGCGGGAAAAGCAGAGATCGAAGTGATGAAGGGCTTCGAGCACCGGCTCGAGCGGCGCGAGGTCGAAGTTCCTGCCGGCGGCACGCGGCAGCTCACTGTGCGCCTTCGCGCGCTGCCACCGCTCCCAGCGCGCGCGGGCCGTCGCTGGGCGAGCGGCGACCTGCACGTGCACATGAACTATGGCGGCGCCTACCGCAACCGCCCCGCGTGGCTGAAAGTGCAAGCGGCGGCCGAGAACCTGTCGGTGGTGCACAGCCTCATCGTCAACAAAGAGCAGCGGATTCCCGACATCGCTTACTTCACCGGCCAGCCCGACCCGGTTTCGACGCCGGACTTTCTGCTTGTGCACGGGCAGGAGTTCCACACCAGCTTCTGGGGCCATCTGGGGCTGCTGAATCTGCGCGACCACTACCTCCTTCCCGATTACGCCGCCTATCCCAACACCGCCGCCGCCAGCCTCTACCCGCCCAACAGCGTGGTGGCCGACCTGGCGCACGCGCAGGGCGCGCTGGTGGGCTACGTGCACCCCTACGAAATTGACGACGTCCCCACGCCGGCGCTCGACCGCCGCCTCACCCACGCCCTGGTGGTGGACGTGGCCCTGGGCAAAGTGGACTATCTCGAAGTGCTGGGCTTCAGCGACCACCGCACCACCGCCGGCGTCTGGTACCGGTTTCTCAATTGCGGCTTCCGTATTCCGGCTGGGGCGGGGACGGATGCCATGGCGAACTTTGCCTCGCTGCACGGGCCGGTCGGCCTGAACCGCGTCTATGTGAGCGCACCGGTGGGGCCGCTGAAGGCTTCGACGTGGGCGGAGTCGCTGCGGCGCGGGCGCACTTTCGCCACCAACGGGCCGTTACTCGACTTCACCCTGGGCGGCCAGCCCCTCGGCGGCGAAGTGAAACTGCCGGCCGGCGGCGGCGAAGTTCCCTTCACCGCCTCGCTGCGCTCGCTGGTGCCCGTGGATCACTTGGAGGTCGTCTGCGACGGCCAAGTAGCCCGCGAAATCGCCCTCAAAAACCACCCAAATTACGCCGAAGTGCGCGGAATCCTTCCGCTACGCCGCAGCGGCTGGTGTTTATTGCGCTCCTGGAGCGAAAAAGCGCAGGACCCGATTTTTGACATTTATCCCTATGCCACCACCAGCCCCATTTACGTCACAGTGGATGGGGCCGCGCCGCGTTCACCGGAGGACGCCGCTTATTTTGTGGCGTGGATTGACCGCATCCGCGAGACGGTGGAGAAGCACACCGGCTGGAACACGGGAGCGGAGAAGGAGGCGGTGACGAAACTGCTCTCCGAGGCGCGGGCGGTGTACGAGCGGCAGTTGAAGTAGGCGGGAGGGGGCCCCGCAAAGAGCGCGGGGTCTGCGCTGCGCTTCGACAAGCCCCTCCCCTACACGGAAGGCGCAGGTTACTGGTGGGAGGTTTCGGCGACGTCGAAGAGCGCGATCTCGTGACGGGCCCATTGATGCTTGAGAACCACGCCGCGCACGCGGCCTTCGCGGCTCTGGCTATAAAGCACGTCGTCGCCGCCAGGCTCGACGGTAATCTTCCAGTCGCTTGAGCCCTCGGTGCCCTTGATGCGCCCCTTTTCGCGAGTAAATTCCGGCCCCAGCTGCTGGCGGTACCAGGCGTCGACGTTGTCGAAGTCATCGCTGGTGAGGAACTTGGCGGCGACAATGTCGAGGCCGCCTTCTTCGTCGCCGAGGCGCCCGCGCAGGCGGACGGAGGCGCTTTCGTCCTCCGGAGTCGCTCCCGGATAGACGGGCAGCTTCAGTTGCTGGGCCACATCGTGGGCCTTGCGCACCTCGATGCTGCCGACGGGGGTGCGGATGCTAACTTCTTTGGCGCCCCCCGAGCGTTGGATGTCAACTTGCATGTAGTGCCGCAGCACCCACAGGGTAACCACCGCCACCAGCGCCGACAGCACCACCAGGCCGCCGATGATAGCCAGGATGACCTGAAGGGCGCCGCCGCGCTCCTGGATTCGCTCAGTGTTTTTCATGGCAAACCACTCCTTGCTTTATTCTACGACGGAGCAGGCGGGAAAGTTCCCTCGCCGCGGGGCGCCTTTCGGAACAGCAGATTCCTCGCCGCCACGGCGTGCAAGGGCTCGGAATGACAGTCATGTGTTTTTAGCCCGGGGCTAGGCGAAGCGGACTTTGATGTCGGCCTGGCGCTCGAGGTGGACGGTGTCCACGAAGCGGGCGTTGTGCGGCTCGAGCGTCATCAGCAAAGAATGAGTGCGCGCGCCCTCGCCGAAAAAGCGCACCCCGCGCAGCAAATCCCCGCTCGTTACTCCGGTGCAGGCAAAGACAATTTTGTTGCCGGGGGCGAGGTCCTCCGTAATGTAGGTGCGGTTCAGGTCGGTGATGCCCATTTTTTCGAGGCGCTCTTTGTGCTCGGGCTTGGTGGTCACCAGCCGCGCCTGAATCTCGCCATTCAAGCAGCGCAGAGCGGCCGCCGCCAGCACGCCTTCGGGGGCGCCGCCAATGCCCACCACGACGTGGACACCCGAGCCCACCACCGCGGCGGCGATGGCGGGGGCAACGTCGCCGTCGGTGATGAGGCGGATACGGGCGCCGGCGGCGCGAATATCTTTGACCAGTTGCTCGTGCCGCGGGCGGTCGAGCACCACGACCACCAAGTCTTCGACGTCGCGCTCCAAACGCTTGGCGACGGCCTTCAGGTTATCCTTCACGGGAGCGTCCAGCTCGACGGCGCCCTTGCAGCTCGGGCCGACGATGAGCTTGTCCATGTAGATGTCGGGGGCGTGCAGCAGTCCGCCGGGCTCACTGGCGGCGAGCGTGGCCAGGGCGTTGGCGGCGCCGGTGGCGCAGAGGTTGGTGCCTTCGAGGGGGTCGACGGCAATGTCGACCAAGGGAAAGTTGTCGCCGTCCTTGGCGGGGCGGCCGACCTCTTCGCCGATAAAGAGCATGGGGGCTTCGTCGCGCTCGCCTTCGCCAATCACGATGCGGCCACAAATGTCGACGCTGGCGAGTTCGCGCCGCATGGCCTCGGTGGCGGCCTGGTCGGCGGCGTGGCGGTCGCCGTAGCCCATGGTGTGGGCGGCGGCAATGGCCGCCTGTTCGACGACGCGCAGAAACTCGAGGGAAAGGTCGCGGTCCATTTACCTCGTTTATATCAGACATTCTTGGTTTGTCCAGCAAGCGGAGCGCCCGTCGCCGGCAAGAAGCAGATTCCTCGCCCCGAAAGCCGGCCATGGCTGGCTTTCGGGGGCAGGGCTCCCTTCGACTCCGCTCAGGGCAGGCGGAATGACAGGTGAAGTTAGTGCAGGGGCTGGAGGGTGGCGTTGACGAGGAAGGGGTCGTTGAATTCGGTGCGGTCGCCGGCCTTCTTCCCGGCAACGGGCATCAGGCGGGCGGAGAGCGGCTTGCGCAGCTTAACGGCCAGGCTGGCCATGTCGCCGATGATGCGCTGAAGCTGCTCCACGGTCACCTCGCCGGGCAAAGCGACCGCGTCCACCCCAGTGCCACAGACGGCCGAGTAGGCGAGCAGGGCGTCGAGCGTGAGCGTACCTTCGCTCCAGCGCTGGGCGAGCACATTGTCTTCGAGCACGGGAACCATCAGCCCGGAGTAGCCGGCCTGCTTGACGGGAATCGAGCGCAGCGCCTGGGTAATCGCGGCGGCGGCGGTCATGGTGCCGCTGGCTCCGAAGGGGGCGCCAGTGAGCTTCTCGATAGCGGCGCCGATGGAGACCTCTTTGAGCGGGGCGGGCGAGAGGTCAAGGCCCTTGTACTCCCAGCCGGTTTCCTCGGCGACGCTCTGGGCGACGGCTTCAACAGCGCGCGCCTGCTCGCCGAGAGCGGCGGCCAGAGCCGCGCCGGCTTCCTCGGCAGTGTCGCCCGCCTTGAAGGCTTCGGCGACCACGTTGGCCGATTGCAAGGCGACGGCGAATTGACGCCCCGGGCCGAGATGATAGGCGGCGGGATAGAAAGGCGTGTGGGGAGGGACGAGGGCCGTGGCGGCGAAGTTGAAGTTGGCCAGGGCGTCGGCTGGATTGGCGGAAACTTGCTTGATGAGCCGGGCGGCTTCTCGCACCCCGCGCCAGTGAACGCCGTCCTCCCCCGCCACCACCAGGCTGGCGTTCAGCCAGGTAGTGCGCAAAACGGCGGCCAGCAGTTCGACGGGACGCGGGTCGTCGCTGTCAGACAGCATGGCGGGGCCGATGGCGGCGGCGATGTTTTCCTTTCTCATCAACTGGTCGTAGGCCTGGAGGAAGGCGAGCGCGTCACTTTGCAAGAGGTCGCGGGTGTAGTCGGGGAAAGGCTGGGTGGCGATGCGCAGGGTCTGGACTTCGTAGCCGGCCTCTTCGAAAGCGGCTTTAGCGCGGCGCAGCACGACCAGCGCTTCCTGGACCTGTTGCTCGTAGCGCACCCGGTCAAGATGGATGAAGGCGGTTACGGCGCGCACTGTGGGTTTCTCGGCGGCATGGGCTCGCGCTGGCCCAAGGGCGGCGAGGCTCGCGAAGACCAGAAAAGAAACAACTGCTTTCTTACGAGTCATGCGCTGTCCTACTCAAAGGCGGGGAGGCCGGTGATGTACTGCCCGAGGATGAGCGTATGGATGTCGTGCGTACCCTCGTAGGTATAGACGGATTCGAGGTTGACCATGTGACGGAAGACCGGGTAGTCGCCGGTGATGCCGTTGGCGCCCAGGATGTCGCGCGCCTTGCGGGCGGACTCGAGCGCCACCCAGACGTTGTTTTTCTTGAGCAGGGAGGCGTGGGCGAAGCTGGCCTTGCTCTGGTCCTTGAGGCGGCCGACCTGCAAGGCCAGCAGTTGTCCTTTAGTGATTTCGGCCAGCATCCACACCAGTTTTTCCTGCACGAGTTGGTGGGAGGCGATGGGCTGGCCACTGAACTGTTTGCGTTGCTTCGCGTAGTTAAGCGCGGTTTCGTAGCACTCCATGGCCGCCCCCAGCGCGCCCCATCCGATGCCGTAGCGCGCCTGGGTGAGACAACTGAGGGGCGCTTTTAGCCCTTGGGCTTTGGGAAGGCGGTTCGAAGAGGGGATGCGGCAGTCGTTCATCGCCAGGCCGCTGGTGATGGAGGCGCGGAGCGAATACTTGTCGTGTACGTCCCAGGCCTTGAAGCCGGGAGTTCCCTTCTCGACCAGATAGCCGCCGATTTCGCCATCGTCGTCCTTGGCCCAAACGAGCGCCACGTCGGCTACCGAGCCGTTGGTGATCCAGAGCTTTTCGCCGTTAAGCAGGTAGGCGTCGCCATCGCGGCGGGCGCGGGTGAGCATGCCGCTGGGATTGGAGCCGAAGCCGGGCTCACTCAAGCCGAAGCAGCCGATGGCTTCGGCTTTGTGCAGCCGGGGCAGCCACTTTTCTTTCTGCTTGTCGGAGCCGAAGGCGTGGATGGGGTACATCACCAGCGCGCCCTGCACGGAGACGAAGCTGCGCAGGCCAGAGTCGCCGCGCTCCAGCTCCTGCATGATGAGGCCGTACTCGACATTCGAGAGGCCCGGGCAGCCGTAGCCCGTCAGGTTCGCCCCCAGGTAGCCCAGATGGCCGATCTCGGGGATCAGCTCCTGGGGGAAGGTGCCGGCCTGGGCATGCTTTTCGATGATGGGCTTGACGTTTTCTTCTACCCACTTGCGCACCGAGGCGCGGATGACTTTCTCGTCCTCGCTCAATTGCGAGTCCAGGTCGAGGAAGTCCACCCCTTGGAAGGGCATTCCTGTCTCCTATTGACCACCGTTCGGGCGCGCAGGGCGATGCTAGCATTCCGCTGCCGGCCTCGCAACACCCGCGCGGCGCAACTTTTCTCGTGCCGGCGGGTTTAGAAGAAGTGGAAGCGGGCGAAGGAGGCCAAGCGATGCGACAGGCAAAGGGCATAGGCTGGTGGTTGGTGATGCTGGTTGGGGCGTCCTTGGCTCTTCCCCTCGGGCTGGCGGCCCAGGAGAACGGAGGCGAGACCGACGATGAGCAATCGGGTGGCCAGGCTGACCGCCAAGACCGACAC
>JBOGNW010000189.1:0-5815 GCA_050747425.1 Candidatus Acidiferrales bacterium | reverse complement strand
TCCTCCACCACAGTCTCCGGGCCGGGCCGATCGGCCTCCACCCGGAAGTCGGCCTGCTGATAATACGGCAGGCGCTGCTCGTAAAGCTGCCGGAAACTCGCCGGGTCGCGCAAGAGCGGGCGGTTGCTCAGGCCGCGGCAGCGCCGCTGCAATTCTTCCAGCGGACAGGCGAGCCAGATGGTGATGCCGCCCTTGGTGCGCAGCAGCTCGCAATTGGCCGGCTGGGCGAAAGTGCCCCCGCCCAGCGCCACCACCAGGGATTCCTGCGCGCCGCGCTCCACCAGGTGCTCCAGCACCTCGCGCTCCGCCTGGCGGAAGAAGGTCTCGCCCTGCCCCTCGAAAATCTGCCGGATGCTGCGCCCCTGCCGCCGCTCCACTTCTTCGTCCAGGTCGGCGAAGCTCCAGCCCAGACGCTGGGCCAGCAGGCGGCCCACCGTGGTCTTGCCGCACCCCATGAAACCCAGCAGAAACACCTGCGAGCGGATGGGGATGGGCGCCTTCATCATAAGCGTGGAGGCAAAGGCAATCGGCCGCTTTCGGCGCGTTTTGTGCCTGCGTAGGTACGCCTTTGTTGGCGTTATTATGCCTTCGTCGGCGCTGTAATGCCTTTGTTGGCTTGCGCGTTTGTTGGCGTTCTAACGCTTGCGCAGCCGAATTCTACCACTGAAGGACGTCAGGCTCACCAGCGCCTCGCCGGTGTGCACGGTGCCCAGCAGGCTGCGGGCGCCCGCGGGCTTCGGCACGCTTCCGTGCGAGCGCCGGTTCAGAGGAAATTCGCTGGTCACTTCACCTTTGACGGAATTGGCGGTGAGCTCAAAAGAAGCGGTGGCCGGAGCCCAGACTTCGATGGCCCCGTCGTGGTTGCGAAAGTCGTAGGAGCCGCCGGAACGGAAATCGCCTTCGTAGGAGATGTCTCCGGAGGTAGTGCTGGCGGCGAGATAGCGGGTGTCGAGGTCGCGGAAGCTCAGGTTGCCGCTGATCGAAGTCGCCTCCAGGCGGCCGGAGCTATTTTCGACCTGCACAGCGCCGTTCAAGGACTTGACCGAGGTGTATCCGGAGAGATTTCGCAGCAGAACGTTGGCGGCCACGGTCTCGATGGTTACGTCCTCGCGAAAGTCGGCTATCTGCAAGCTGCCGGAATCGAGTGTGATTTTGAGTTGGACGTTCGCCGGCGCCCAGACAGTGTAGTCCACAGTGCGATCACTGGCCGCTCCCGAGCTTTGCACCACGTGAGTGTGGATGTGAATTTGTTTGGAGGCTTGCTCGAAGTGGACTTCCACGGCGCGCGAACGCCGCACGGCGATCACCTTCACCTGCGGCTCGTTCCAGGATTCGAGCACCACGCGCCCGGTCTGATTGCGCACTTCCACCACCGTGCCCGAGGGCGCCGGGAAGGTCCGAACGATTTCCTCCTGCTGCGCGGCCGCCAGCAGCGGCAGCGACAGAAGGGCAAACGACACCAGCAGGCTTGCACGCACGCGAGCCATAAGGCTCAGCGGCCCTCCTCGTAATAGGTTGGCGTGGCCAAGGCCTGCAGCACCCCGGCCTTCTGCCGGTACAGACGCAGCAACTCGTCGCGGGACAGGCCGTCGTCGGGGTAGGTGTTGAGCTGCTGCCGTGTTTCTTCGATGGCGCGATCGACGTCGTCGAGCGGACGGGTGGCGCGCCGGTTCAATTCCGTTTCCTGGGCCAGCTCATCCCGCACACCCGCCTCGAGGTTCTGCAAATGAAGGCCATAGCGCGTGGCGTAGCCGGCTTCCTGCACCAGCTCCGCCTGCGCCACTTCGAAGGGATTCTCGGGCTTCTCTATCGCGAGGCTCGAATCAAGATCGGAATAGCGGAGGAGTCCAGCGCCCGCCAGCAACATCACCGCCAGCACGGCGGCAAAAGCAGGTCGCGCCGGGACAAACTCTTCTGCTTCAGGGGCTAGCCATTCGAGCCAGCGCCACCGGCTGGTTTCTTTCCATAACCCATCCTGCACCGCGGCCGCCTGAAGCTTCTCCCACAAGTGGTCGCCCGGCTCGCAGGCCGGAAGGGTGTGGGCGGTGTGTTGGATGGCCGCCAGCTCATCCATCAGCAAGCGACAGTGGGGACAAGAAGCCAGATGAACGGAAGCCCCGGAGTGGGACTCGCCCTCCAGCAGCTCGCCTGCCAGTTGTTCGAAGTCGTTACAGTTCATGTTCCAAACCGGGAAACCGGATTCTAGCCTTCCTCCCCACCCAGGGCAAGCCCTGGCTCCCAATAGCTATGATGTTGGAAACTCACTTTGTGTTGGCCTCTCACCTAATCTTTTCCGCCGCGCCAGGCGCAACAAGGCCCGCAGGCGCAGGCGGGCTTTGTGAAGCTGGGATTTGGAGTTGCCGATGGAGCAGCCGAGCATCTGGGCGATTTCATTGTGTTCGTAACCCTCGACGTCGTGCAGCACAAAGACGGCGCGGTAGCCGGCGGGGAGCTGCTCGATGGCTTCTTCGAGCGTTACGCGATCCAAGGCGCCCACCAGCGAGGGATCCTCCTTTCCCGGCTCGCGCTTCACCTCCTCGCCCGGCTCGTCGGTTTCCACGGTTTCTTCGAGCGAGACCTGCGGCAGCACCTTGCGCCGCAATTGCATCAGCACCACGTTCACCGCCAGGCGGTGCAGCCAGGTGGAGAAGGCCGATTCGCCGCGAAAGGTCTGGATTTTTCGGAAAAGTTGCAGGAAGGCTTCCTGCGTCAGGTCCTCGGCTTCGGTGGGATTGCCGACCATGCGCAGGCAGAGCGAATAGACGCGGCCCTTGTGCAACTGGTAGAGGCGCTCGAAGGCCACGGGGTCGCCCGCCTGCGCGCGGCGAATGGCCAGCGCCTCAGGCAGCTCGCCTTCGGGTTGTCGCCGCGGACTCACGAAGGGCTAACGAGTTTCGCCATACTCCTCTCCGCTGGACCCCGACTTCACGGAGGGTGCACTTCTCTCCCAGCCTGCTCCCAAAAAAGCGAAACAGCCGAATGGAAGTGGCGTGGGTGACGCGCCGTCAAGACCCGCCGGAAATGAAACAAAAAGTCAGTGTAAGTCCCAATTCCGGCAGGGTCAAGCCAACCCCGCCCCTGGGTTTCCTTGACCCGCTTGGAAGCGCGCCGCTACAATCGCGCTGACTGGCTGTGTCGCTGGAGAAGCGACCTCTATGATGCTTGAGCTGGAGCGGAGATAGCTTGGACGCGCCATTGCTGTTCGAGCCGCAGGATCAGTTCCTCCAGCGTCAGAAGAAGCTCCGCGAGATCGAGCAACTCGGTCACGATCCCTACCCGCACCGCTTCGACCCCACGCATTCAGTTTTTGATATTGCAACGCATTATAACGCCGCTTCAACCGAGGAACTGGACGCCCAGCGGCCCCACGGGCGGCTGGCGGGGCGCCTGTTCGCCATCCGCTTCCACGGCAAGACGGGCTTCGCCGACCTCCATGCCGCGGGGGCGAACCTGCAATGCTACTTCCGCCGCGACCAACTGGGCGAGAAGGGCTGGCGGCTGTTCGAGCTGCTGGACCTGGGCGACGTTATCGGGGTCGAGGGCCGCGTGGGTCGCACCAAGACGGGCGAGCTGACGCTGTTCGCCGAGCAACTGGTCTTACTGGCCAAAGCGTTGCTGCCGCTGCCGGAGAAGTGGCACGGGCTGGCCGACGTCGAGCAGCGCTACCGGCAGCGCTACCTCGACTTGCTGGTCAACCCCGGGGTACGGAAGATTTTTGAGACCCGGGCGCGGATTATCGGCTATCTGCGGCGGTTTCTCGAAGGGCGCGGCTTTTTGGAAGTCGAAACGCCGATGATGCAGCTCATCGCGGGGGGCGCGGTGGCCCGGCCTTTCGTCACGCACCACCAGGCCCTCGACCTCGACCTCTTCCTGCGCATCGCCCCCGAGCTTTATCTCAAGCGGCTGGTGGTGGGCGGCCTCGAGCGCGTCTATGAAATCAACCGCAACTTCCGCAACGAAGGCCTCTCCACCCGCAACAACCCCGAATTCACCATGCTGGAGTTCTACCAGGCCTATGCCGACTACCGCGACTTGATGGACCTGACCGAGCAGATGCTGAGCGGAGTGGCCCGGGAGGTCATCGGCCAGCTCCAAATCACCTATCAGGGTCAGACGGTGGACTTCAGCCGCTGGGAGCGGCTGACGCAGCGCGAAGCTATCGCGCGCTACTGGCTGGCCGGAAAGGCGCCGACTGCGAAAGAGCTGGCGGACGCCGCCACCGCACGCCGCTACGCCGAGGAGCACGACCGCTGGGCGGCGCGCCACCCCGAGAAAACCCGCACCGCCGAAGTGCCGGCCGACGCCAGCGCCGCGGTCGCCACCGCGCACCTGTTCGAGGCGGTGGCGGAGCGGCAACTCATCCAGCCGACGCTCATCTACGACTTCTCCACTGAGCTCTCCCCGCTCTCCAAGCGCTGCGACGACGACCCCACACTGGCCGAGCGCTTCGAAATCTTCGCCGGGGGCCTGGAGCTGGGCAACGCCTTCTCCGAGCTCAATGACCCGCTCGAGCAGCACGAGCGCTTCCGCGACCAGCTCCGCCGCCGCGAGCGGGGCGACGAAGAAGCCCACGCCATGGACGAAGACTACGTCCGCGCCCTCGCCTACGGCCTGCCGCCCACGGCGGGCGAAGGCGTGGGCGTTGACCGCTTGACGATGCTGCTCACCGACACCCGCTCTATCCGCGAGGTGATTCTCTTCCCGCTGCTGCGGCCGCTGCGTCCAGAAGGGTCTGACGCGACTCAATCCGGGAGCCAATGAAGTTCGAATGGCTGGTAGGGAGGCTTCGGCGCCGAGCAGATGACCGAATGTGCGACGCGCGAAGTGCAGTGTGCTTCTGTCCAGAGATCCCGTCAGGCATGAGTGCTAGAATCCATAGCTGAAAGATCGGCTAGCTTGATTTCGTTGGGGGGCGTGATGGCACAGCTCGACCCAGATGAGTTGCTAACGCGGACAATCCACGGCGACGTTGAGGCGAGAACCTCGGTTTTGTCTTTGATTGAAAGAAAGACGGGCCAAGTCATTGTGGCAGAAGGACAACACATCGACTTCAAGGAGAGGCTTGATCTCGACAAGGACCAATCGATAGCTGAACTTGCGAGAGATATCATTGCATTCTCGAACACTGATGGTGGCATGATTCTAGTTGGCGCGACCGACCCGGGAAAGGTAGTCGGACACCCTGCAATCGATTCTCGAAAGCTTCGTGAGCGACTTGGCCCATACATGGGCACAAGGATCGATTACGAGACTGCCAATTCCCAACCTGTCATTAATGGTAAATCGACAACCCTTCCGTTTTTCCTTGTCCGCCGATCGGTGACTGCATATCCGAACCTTCTTCGAAAGGATATCCAACTGCCTGGGAGGTTCGGGCTCAAGGTCAAGTACCTTCGCGGTAGTCTTTTCTACCGAGAGGGGAAGGAAACACTCGTTGAGCCCACCGGTGGAGACATAGATGGAAGAGCGATAGCACTGGGCTTTACTGGAGCAGCACCTCGGACAAGGAGCTCGTTCCTAATTGAGGAGGATCGACTGGGCGCTCGACTCTATGCTCATATTAATGACCGCTTTGTTGGGAGACAAGCCGAAACGGCAGATCTCGCGGCAAAGTTCGGGGATCCACGAGGTCGCGGCATCTCAATGGCTGGGCAGGGGGGCATAGGAAAGACAGAGTTGGCCATTGAAGTCGTCGCGAGGTTGTACAAGTCTGGTCGATTCCGTAGCGTCTACTCTGGCTCAGCGAAGGCGATGCTGCTTGGGCCTACAGGTGCACAGCAAGCAGATCCCGCCTTCTATGACTTTCCCAGTTTTT
>JBOGNW010000188.1:0-8338 GCA_050747425.1 Candidatus Acidiferrales bacterium | reverse complement strand
GAGCGAGGTCGAAGGGAGCCCTGGAGTGCCTTAGCGGCGAGGAATCTGCTTTCTTCTCTTCTTCAAGTCGCGCATCGGAGCCAGCGAGCACGGTAAGGGTAATTTTTACCCTCTTGTAACCCGATGAAACCAAGCCACGAAAAATTTTCTTCCGCAAAAACCGCAAAAACCGCAAGAACCTTAGACAAACCCGCTCGTTTTGTGCAACCTGAACGCAAGGAGGTGACATGCCGCGCTCATACAGACTGTCATTCCGAACCCTTGCACGCCTTGGCGGTGAGGAACCTGCTTTTGCTCACCCACCCCTAAGCTCTATTGTTAAACCCAATGGTACCGGCCATTGGAGCCTAGTAACCCGCTCGTAATCCGCTCGGCCCAAAGGAGTTAGCCCACAATCGTGGTTTACATATGTAACTCTCGTAAAGGCAACCAAATGAACAGCTTAGGCCAAAAAACTTCCGCAAACCCCCCTAGGGGGGAGGGGGGTGGCCCCCAAAACTCGTACTGCCGGCTCTTGTCCTCTGCCCGGCCTACAGAACATAATGGTCGCGCCAAGGTCTGGGCAAAACTATGAAAGGCGTCGTTCTGGCTGGCGGCACCGGCTCGCGGCTTCACCCGCTGACGCGGGTGACGAACAAACACCTGCTCCCCGTCTACAACCAGCCCATGGTCTTTTATCCCTTACAAACACTTGTAAACGCCGGCTTGCGCGACATCCTTATCGTCACCGGCGGGCCCAACGCGGGCGACTTCCTGCGCCTGCTGGCCGATGGCAAGGATTTCGGCCTGCGCCGCCTGCACTACACCTATCAGGAGGGTGAAGGGGGTATCGCCGACGCGCTGCGCTTGGCCGAGCCGTTCGCCGAAGGCGACAAACTCTGCGTGATGCTGGGCGACAACATCATCGAGAACCACATTGGTGAAGCCGTGGAGACCTTCGAGCGGCAGGAGCGCGGCGCCCACATCCTGCTCAAGGAAGTCCCTGACCCGGAGCGCTTCGGCTGCCCTGAAATCCGCGAGGGGCGCATCGTGCGCATCGAGGAGAAGCCCCGGCAGCCCAAGTCGCGCTTCGCCGTCACGGGAATTTATTTCTACGACCAAACCGTGTTCGAAAAGGTCAGCCGGCTGCGGCCGAGCTGGCGCGGCGAGCTCGAAATCACCGACGTCAATAATATGTACCTCGAGGAAGGCACCCTGACCCACAGTGTGCTCGAGGGCTGGTGGTCAGATGCCGGTACCTTCGAGTCCCTACGCCGCGCCACCAATCTCGTGGCCGAAACCGGCGCCAACAAAATGCCTAGTGCTGCGACCGCCAAGCCGGCGGCGCGCGGCGAGCCGCGATGATCGCCGGCGTCCGCGTCAAATCCCTGCGCGTCATCCCCGACGAGCGCGGGCGGCTGATGGAGATTCTGCGCGCCGACGACGAGCTCTTTCAGAAGTTCGGCCAGGTCTATATGACCACGGCCTACCCCGGGGTGGTCAAAGGCTGGCATTTTCACAAGAAGCAGACCGATAATTTCGCCGTGGTCAGAGGAATGATCAAGCTGGTGCTCTACGACCGGCGGGAGGGCTCAGCGACCCGCGGCCAGCTGGATGAATTCTTTCTCGGTGAGCACAATTCCCAGTTGGTGCAGGTGCCGCCTTTGGTGCTGCACGGCTTCAAATGCGTCAGCGCCGAGGAGGCGGTGGTCATTAACTGCCCCACCGAGCCGTATAATCACAAAGAGCCGGACGAGTTTCGCGTGGATCCGGCCAGCGGCGAAGTGCCCTACGATTGGGCGCTCAAGATGAGATAAGAGCGATGATCCGTTTGCTGGTCACGGGTGGTGCGGGGTTCATCGGCTCGAATTTCATCCGCTTGGCGTTGCGCGAACGCGCGGACGCCAGCATCGTCAACCTCGACAAGCTCACCTACGCCGGCAACCTCGACAACCTCGCCGATCTGGTGGAGTCAGGCCGCTTTCAGGGCCGCTACCAATTCGTGCAGGGCGATGTCGCCGATGCCCGCCTGCTGGCGCAGCTTTTCCGCGATGGCTTCGACGCCGTCGTCCACTTTGCCGCCGAAACTCACGTGGACCGCAGCCTCGAAAGCCCCGATGTGTTTCTCCGCACCAATGTCCTGGGCACGCAGGCGTTGCTCGAAGCCGCGCGCCGGCGCGGTGTGGGGCGGTTCTTGCACGTCAGCACCGACGAGGTCTATGGCAGCGCGCCCGAAAACGTCAGCTTCCCCGAGGACACTCCCTTGCGTCCCTCGAGCCCCTACGCCGCCAGCAAGGCCGGCGCCGACCTACTCGTGCTGGGCTACGTGCGCAGCTACCGCTTTCCCGCGCTGGTGCTGCGCTGCTCGAATAATTTCGGGCCGTACCAGTTCCCGGAAAAACTGATTCCCTTGGTTATCGCCAATGCCCTCGACAACAAGCCCGTGCCCCTCTATGGCGACGGACATAACGTCCGCGACTGGCTCTACGTCGAAGACCACTGTCGCGCCATCTTCGAGATTTTGATGAAAGGGCAGGAGGGCGAAACCTACAACATCGGCGGCGTGGCTCAACCAACCAACCTCGATGTCGTGCGGGCCCTGCTCGAACTGCTGGGCAAGCCCGCCTCGCTCATCACCTTTGTCGAAGACCGCCCCGGGCACGACCGCCGCTACGCGCTCGACAGCCAGAAGCTGCGCGCCGGGCTCGGTTGGTCGCCGGCGCTCGGTTTCGAAGCCGGGCTCGAGCGCACCGTGGAGTGGTATCGGGGAAACCCGGAGTGGCTCGCCCGCTGCCGCAGCGGCGCCTACCGCGATTACTACCAGCGGCACTACCTCGAGCGCGGCGAAACTCTGCGCCGGCTCACCGCCAGTTAGCCCCTCTGCCGCATGGTGTCGGCCAGCGCCTCCTGCCAGGGCCGAAAGGACGGCAGGCCCAACTCAGCGTAGGCGCGGTTCTCCAGCACGGAGTAGCGTGGCCGCTGAGCCCGCGCCCCATAGTCCGCGAGCGTAACCGCCTCGAGTGTCGGCGAAAATCCCGCCAGGCGAAAAATTTCCTGCGCAAACTCGTACCAGGAGCACTGGCCTTCGTTGGTCATGTGGTAGAGCCCGTAGCGGCCGGTGCGCACCAGCGGCACAACTTTTTCAGCGAGTTCGGAAGCGCTGGTCGGGGTGAGGACCTGGTCGCTCACCACGCGCAGGGGCTGCCCGGCGCGCGCCGCGGCCAGCAGGCGCTCGACAAAGTTGTCGCGTCGAGGATTTGTCGGCCAGCCATAGAGTCCACAGGAGCGAATCAGGAAATACTTTGGCGTGCCGCCGCGCAAGAGAATCTCGCCGCTGAGCTTCGACAGTCCATAGACGCTGAGTGGGTTCGGTAGATCAGTTTCGGTATAAGGCGTGTTCTTGAATCCATCGAACACGTAGTCGGTGCTGAAATGGACGAGCGTCGAACCGGCAGCGCGGGCCGCCTGTGCCAAATGCAGAACCCCGAGAGCGTTGACCTGAAAAGCCGCGTCAGCCTGCCCCTCCGCCTCGTCTACGAGATTGTAGGCGGCGACGTTTACAATCCATTCTGGCCGATGAATTTCGACAGCCCGCCCTACGGCTTGGCTGTCGGTGATGTCGAGTTCCGCATGCGTGAGGGCGGCAACAGCTTCTGCCGCCAGGACGCGCTGGAGAGCTTGACCCAGTTGGCCCCCGGCGCCGGTCAGGAGAATTCGCATCGGCTAGTCGGCAGCCGCTTCTGCGGCGAGTGCCATTCTTTCCCGCTGCGCGGTGATTACTTGCAAAAAGTTGCGGGCCGCATGGGAAAGAGGGTCGCCGCGGCGGAATACAACCCGCATCTTGCGATCGATCTGCAACTCGGGAATCTCCACCTCCACTACGGCGTGCCGCGCCAGCTCCTCTTCTACCGAGATGCGCGGCACGAGCGCCACCGCCTGCCGCATCTGCACAAACTTCTTAATCGCTTCCACGGTGGGCAGCTCCACATCCATGCGCAGGGGCACGCGGTATTTCTCAAAAGTGCGCAACACGCGCTCGCGATAGGGCGACCAGACGTTGTGGGCCGCGAAAACTTCTTGGCCCAGCTCGTGGATGGAGACACGCCGCCGCCGCGCCAGCCGATGCGAGGGATGCACGATGAAGCAGAGCCAGTCGCGATAGACCACCAAGGAATCGAGGTGCGGGTCGCTGGGCCGGTAGGTAAGCACGCCCAGGTCAAGATTGCGTTTCAGCAGCTCCTGCGGGATGTTGCGCGCCAGGCTGCGGACGACCTGCACTTTCACCTGCGGATGCCGCCGACGATAACGGGCGATAACCGGCAACAAATACAGCGCTCCCGTTTCATTCGCGCCGATGCGGACTCGCCCGCGCTGGAGGTGGCGCAGCTCGGCCAGCGCCGGGCGAATCTCTTCGCGCAGGTTAACCAGGCGCTCGGCATAATCCAGCAGCAGCTCGCCGGCGTCGGTCAGGGCCGGGACTTTGCTCGAGCGGTCGAACAAGGTTTCGCCCAGTTCGTCCTCCAGGCGCCGCACGCCCAGGCTGATGGCGGGCTGAGTGCGGAAGAGGCGCTTGGCAGCGCGGGAGAAACTCTTCTCCTGGGCCACGGCCCGCAGGACTTCCAGGTCGCGCAGCTCCATGGGCGGCAAAGGTAGAACATAAGCCAAACTTATTGCAAGAGAAATATAATAAATTTGACTTTCGGCTAGCGGGCCGCCACACTGCCGACCAGCGGGGAGAGGAGTGCCGTGGGCACCAGCAGCGTCTTGATGCGCACCCAGCACCCGGTGGGAATTACCAGCTACGGCGCTTACGTGCCGCGGTGGCGCGTGCGCTCGGAAGCGATTGCTGCCTGCTGGGGTCTCGAGCATCGCCGCGCGCCCATCCGCGCCAAATCGGTCCCGGGGCCCGACGAAGACACCTCTACCATGTGCATCGAGGCGGCGCAGAACGCGCTGCGGCGCGTGCGGGTGCCCGTGAGCGAGATTCGCGCCGTCTGGGTGGGCACGGAGTCGAAGCCTTACGCGGTGAAGCCGACCTCCACCATGGTGGCCGAGGCGCTGGGCCTGACGCCCTTCATCAGCGCCGCCGATATGGAGTTTGCCTGCAAGGCAGGCTCAGAAGCGATGCAGACCGCCATCGCTTACGTCGGCTCCGGAATGGCGCCCTACGCGCTGGCCATCGGCATGGACACGGCGCAGTCGCGCCCGGGGGATTCGCTGGAATACACAGCGGCGGCCGGCGGAGCGGCGTTCCTTTTCGGACGCGCCGAGACGGCGGTGGCGGAAATCGAGGGCAGCCTGTCGTATGTCACCGACACCCCCGATTTCTTCCGCCACGCGCACAATCATTATCCGCAGCACGGGCAGCGCTTCACGGGCGACGCTGCTTATTTCCATCACTCGCTAGAGGCAGCCCGCGCGCTGCTCCGCGAATTGGGCCGGCAGCCGAAGGATTACCGCTGGGCCGTCTTCCACCAACCCAACCCCAAGTTTGTGCGGCGCCTCTCGCGTGAACTGGGTTTCACCATGGAGCAGATTGAGCCAGGTTTCTTGGTGCCGGCTATCGGCAACACTTACGCTGGCAGCTCATTGCTAGGGCTGGCGGCGGTGCTGGACGTCGCCGAGCCCGGCGACGCTATTTTCTTCACTTCCTACGGGTCGGGGGCAGGCAGCGATGCCTTTTCGTTTGTGGTGACGCCGCGCCTGCGCGCGCTGCGCAACGGCGCGCCGCGCGTGCGCGACTACATCGAGCGCAAAAAAGAAATCAACGATTACGGCGTCTATCTTCGCCTGATGAAGAAAATCCATCGCGAGTAGCGAGGAGACAGGGTGCGCGAAGTCAGCATCATCGGCGTTGGGCAGACCGCGGTGGGGGAGCACTGGCAACGGTCGCTGCGCGAACTGGGCGCAGAAGCGGTGCGGGGAGCGCTGGCCGACGCGGGAATCGAAAAGCCGCAGGCGCTTTTCGTGGGCAATATGATGTCAGGGATTCTGAATCACCAGGAGAACCTGGCCACGCTGATCGCTGACTTCGCGGGCTTTCCCGGGATCGAAGCCCTGAAGATCGAAGCCGCCTGCGCTTCCGGCGGTGCCGTGGTGCGCGCGGCGCAACTGGCGGTGGCTTCCGGCGCCTGCGATTTCGCCGTGGCTCTCGGTATTGAGAAGATGACCGACCTGGCGATTGACGGCGTAACCTCGGCGTTGGCCACCGCCGCCGACGCGGACTACGAAGCCGCCCACGGGGTGACTTTTGCAGCGCTCAATGCGCTCCTGATGCGGCTTTACATGGAGCGCTACGGTTATCAGCGCCGCGATTTCGCGCCCTTTATCATCACCGCTCACCAAAACGGCGTGAACAACCGCTTTGCTATGTTTCGCGAGCGCGTGACCGCCGAGGAGTTTCTCGAGTCGGCGATGGTGGCCGATCCGATTTCGATTCTCGATTCTTCGCCGGTTTCGGACGGTGCCGCTGCCGTTGTGCTGTGCCCGAGCGAGCAGGCGCGAAGCTTTACCGACCACCCGGTGAAAATTCTGGGCTCGGCTACGGCGACCGACACCATCGGCCTCGCCACTCGGCGCGACCCGCTGCGATTCGAGGCCTGCTACCAATCAGCCCACCGCGCTTATCGCCAGGCGCGCCTGCAGCCCGAAGACATTGACCTTTTCGAGCTACATGACGCCTTCACCATTGTGTCCGCGCTCTCGCTGGAATCCGCCTGTTTCGCCGAGGAAGGCCACGGAGTGCGCTTCGCCCAGGAAGGCCACATTGGGCTCAACGGCCGGCTGCCGATTTCGAGCCAGGGCGGCTTGAAGGCGCGCGGGCACCCCGTGGGGGCGAGCGGCACCTACCAGATTGTCGAGGCCGTCGAGCAGTTGCGCGGCCGTGCCGGCGCCAATCAGGTGAAGGACTGCGAAGTGGCGATGACGCAAAGCGTGGGCGGGATGGCCTCAGTGGCTGTCACGCACATTTTGGGAGTGTAAGCAATGGAACTCCCTCGTTATCACCGGTTGCGCTCGACGTTTTATCGGATGGAGGCCACGCGCTGCGCGTCCTGCCACGCCGTGCACTTCCCGCCCCGCACGCGCTGCCATCTCTGCGGGGCGGAGAAAATCGAGCCGCTGCGGCTCAGCGGCCGCGGCCGTGTGGTCTCTTTGACACGTGTGTACCAGCCGGCGCGGGGCTTCCGCGACGCCGCTGGCTCGGCCACCGCGCTCATTGAGCTGGCCGAAGGCGTGCGCGTGATTGCGCAGCTGACCGACGTAGACCCAGAGGACGTGGCCCCGGGGCTGGAAGTCGAAATGGTAGTGCGGCGGCTGCGCGCCGAGCCCGAGCAAGGAATGATTGTTTACGGCTACAAGTTCCGGCCTCTCCTGGTAGCCGCTGGAGAGCAGGCTCGATAATGAGGGTAATTCGTCTGCATGAATTCGGCCCGGCGGAAAATCTCCGCCGCGAGGAGCTGCCCGAGCCGCGTCCCGGCGCCGGCGAAGTCTTGATTCGCGTGGGGGCCTGCGGCGTCTGCTACCACGACGTCATTAATCGCACGGGGAACCTGCCGCGCACCCGTCTGCCGGCGGTGCTGGGACACGAAGTGGCGGGGCGCATCGTCGAGCTCGGCTCGGGCGCGACCCGCTTCCGTGTGGGCGACCGCGTGGCTTGCCTGCAACGGGTGAACTGCGGGCGCTGCGCCTTCTGTACCGACAGCCGCCCCACGCTCTGCCGCGGTGGCGCGGTGTTTTTCGGGGAAGAAATTCCCGGCGGCTACGCTGAATATTTTGCGGCGGCCGAGCACGTGCTGGCCAAAGTGCCCGACTCGCTGCCCGACCCCGAAGCCGCGGTGACGGCCTGCACGCTGGGCACGGTCGTGCACGCGTTCGGGGCGCGCGCGCCCATCAAGCCGGGGCAAACGGTGCTCATTACTGGGGCGAGCGGTGGGGTGGGGATCCATGCCATTCAATTGGCGCGCCATTTGGGGGCGCACGTGGTGGCGGTAACCAGCTCCGCGGCCAAGGTCGAGCGCCTGAAGGCCTGGGGCGCGCACACGGTCATTCACGCGCCCACGCTGCAATTTGCCCGCCAGGTGAAGGAAGCCGTGGGCTCAGCCGACATTGCGCTCGAGGTAGTGGGCAGCGCCACGCTCGATGAAACACTGCACGCCCTCAAGAGCGGCGGGCGACTGGTGGTGCTGGGCAACGTGGTGAGCGGGAAAGCCTCCTTCAATCCCAGCCTGGTGATTCTTAAGGAGCTCGAGGTCGTCGGCTCCTTCGCCACATCAGTGAAAGAGCTGGAGCGGGCCTTCGCGCTGGTTGAAGCCGGCCACGTCAAGATGGTGGTGTCCGACCGGCTGCCGCTCGAAGACGC
>JBOGNW010000187.1:0-3918 GCA_050747425.1 Candidatus Acidiferrales bacterium | reverse complement strand
GTGCAGATGTGGGGATGAGAAATGCTGGCCAGGGCTTTGGCTTCGCGCTCGAAGCGCTGGCGCAGGGTGGGGTTTTCGGAGAGGTGGGCGGACAAAACTTTGATGGCGACGGAGCGGTCGAGACGAGTGTCGCGGGCGCGATAGACCTCGCCCATGCCGCCCGCGCCCAGCGGGCTCAGGATTTCATACGGGCCAAGACGCGTACCGGTTTCGATGGGCATAAGTGCGGGGCATTATACTGCACGGTCGGCGCGGCGACTAGCGAAGCAAGGAAGCAAGGAAGGAAGGAGGCAAGGAGGCAAAGAAGCAAGGAAAGCAAAGAGACAAGCAGGCGAAAAAAAAATTGGTAGGGGCACTACTGGCAACCGCGCGCTGCGGGGCGGCATCGAAAGTCGAATAAGGGGGGCGGAGCTGGAGGTAGTGATGAGTGATGATTCCGCCTATTCGCCCGATGGGGCTTCGGCGAACGAGCCGGCTGAGCCGGCCGCCCGCCAGATGCCGCGTTGGTTAGCTGTAATGGTTGTGATTCTCGCTGTCGGTGTTGCCTATCTAGGTATTACTTTCCACCAAAGCTCCACTCAGTTGGGGGCTCAACTCACTGAAGCACACCAGCAACTCGAAGCGCTTGTGACCCGGACCACCAGTCTGGAGAATGGGGTCTCGGAGTTGCAGGCCGGGGTCAGTGCGGCGTCGGAGCGGGTCAAGCTGACGCAGGATGAGCTGGCCAAGGCGCGCACACAGGCTCGCAAGATACGGCAAGAGCAGCAGAAAGCGAGCGAGCAGACGAACGCCGCCCTGCAAGCGCAGGCGCAGCAGCTCGAGTCCATCACCGGCGAGGTGAGCGGGGTCAAGGGCCAGGTGCAGGAGACCCGCGTCAGCCTCGAGGATGCGCGCAGCAAGCTCGACCACGCCATCGGCGACCTGGGCGTGCAGAGCGGGCTGATCGCCAAGAACCACGATGAGCTCGAAGACCTGAAGCGGCGCGGCGAGCGCGAGTACAGCGAGTTCAACCTCACCCGCTCCAAGCAGTTCAGCCGGGTGGGCGCGATCTCGATGCGGCTGGCGCGCGCTGACACCAAGCGCAACAAGTACACGGTCACGCTGCTGGTGGGCGACAAGACCATCGAGAAGAAGGACAAGACGCTGCTGGAGCCGGTGCAGTTTTATCTGCCCGGCACACGCACGTTGCTGGAAGTGGTCGTCTTCGAGATGGGCAAGAACCGCGTGGGCGGTTACCTGAGCGCGCCGAAGTATGAAATGGCGTCGAAGGCACCCAACAACTAGCTGTCTTGGAAGTCTGGCGCATGCTCCGCTTGGCCCTGCGGGGAGCGGGGCTGGGCGGAGCGGCGCTCTCCCAGCGGCAGGGAGCACTTGCGGGTGCAAATCCCAAATGTTGTGCGGGAAGGTAAGTTAGTATGAGACGTGAGGGCAAAAACTGGAGGAGTGAGGTGTTAGGTATGAGAAAACTTGATTCTCCCGGGTACTCTTACATTTTTCTTCCGTTGTTGTTTGTGGGGCTGCTGGCGGTGGCGCTGCTGGCGGCCTGCGGTGGAGGTGGAGGCAGTAGCAGCAGCAATCTGACCGGCACCATCAATACCTCGATGAGCGACCCTTCGACTTGCGAAGGGGCGCTGGCCCCGACCGACCTGCAATTGGAACAAGTGTGGGTGACGGTGGTGAAAGTGCGCGCCCATATCAGCTCGGGGGCCGACCCCGACGCCGGTGGCTGGGAGGACCTGGTGGACCTGACCAGCAACCCGAAGCAGATTGACCTGCTAAGCGGTACCGACACCACTTGCATCCTCACCACCCTGGGGCGGACCGAGGCTTTGCCGGCGGGGCGCTACCAGCAGATTCGGCTCATCCTGCTGAGCAACAACCCCGGCGGGGGCGCGGCCACGCCTTCGCCGAACAACTGCGGCGACGCCGGGCCGGGCCCGGGGCCGTTCAACTGCGTGAAGCCGGTGGGCGAAGTGCTACAAGAGCTCGAGCTTTCGAGCGAGGCGCAGACCGGCATCAAGATTCCGCCGGGGCAACTGGCCGGCGGGGGGCTGAACCTGGAGGCGGGCGAAGACGCCGATATCAACATTGATTTCGACGCCTGCGCTTCCATCGTGCGCCAGGGCAACGGGGACTTCCGCCTGAAGCCGGTGCTGCACGCGGGCGAAGTTTCGATCACGCAGGACATTCTTTCGGGGCGCGCGGTGTCGAGCGTGGGTCTGACGCCTCTGACCGACTCCACCATCGTGGTACTGCTGGAACAGCCCGACGCCGAGGGCATTGACCGCGTGGTCTTGCAAAAGACCGCCGACCCCGCGACAGGCACCTTCCGCTTCTGCCCGGTGCCGCCGGGGACCTACGACGTGGTGATTGCCGCCATTGATGGCAATGGCGTGACCTACAACGCCACTATTATCTTCAACGTCACCGGGGTCACCAACCTGGGCGACATTCCGCTGGTGCCCGAGCCCGGTCCGGATACCTCGCCGGGCACTATCACCGGCCAGGTGACGACGCAGGATACGGGCGGCGTGGCGACCGGCTCGGACATTGCGCTGAGCGCGTTGCAGTCGGCCACACCGACGGGCGGCTCGGCACGCCTGGTGACCATCCCGACGTTCGGGGCTTCGACCCCGAACGTGGTTACGGCGCCGGATGCGGCCTGCCCGGCCAATACCGATTGCATCACCTACACGCTCATCGTGCCGGCCAGCAACCCTAACGTGGGAACGTTCAGCGCCGGCTCGGTGACTTATACGTCGCCGGCGGGGCCGCCGGTGGCGTACAGCGTCAATGGGCGGGCGTTTGTTCCCGGGAGCGGCGGCACGGCGAACTGCACGCCGCCGAGCGTCACCGTGAACAAACTCTCCGATGGCACGACGGACTTAACGGTCTCAGCCGGGACGACAGCTACAGCGCAGACGATCGCGTTCACTGGCTGCCAGCCCGGTCTGTAGCGGCGCACCGACCCTCACCGGTCAGCTCAGCCCGTCCCGAGGCTTCGGGACGGGCTGAGTGTTGTTTCGGGGGCGACCCAGTGGCCGGGGCCACTGGTCTGAGCGAGCTAAGTGTCGGGGGGTCTAGGTGACAATGTAGGGGCGTGCCTTGTCCAAGCGTAGCGCACAGAAAAAGTTGGAACAAGCAGATCCCTCGTCCCGAAAGGTTCGGGACTCGGGATGACAATGTTGCGCTTTTCGCGGTAAGGCAGTCATCCTTGCGTGTCCCGGACATGCGGAAAGTCCTACCCTACGCCTGTCCTAGGGAGGGTGGGGGGTCATAGTGGAAGAGCGGGCTTGGGGTGAATCCCTCCCTCCGACCCATTGAGTTCCGGGGGTTTTGGCCCAAGAATGCCAGGAAACTCGGAGAGGGCAAAGGGCTTCTCGGTCCTCGCTCCCCGCTCCTCAACCTTTAGCCATTCTCCCAGTTTTAGAGGATGGCAATGAAGAAAGCTAAGAACGTAGCGTTTGTGCTTGTGCTGGTGGTGGCGTGTGCTCTGCTGGCGCTGCCGCCGCTGACCTTTGGTGCGCGGCAACAACCGAAAATCGAGTATTCGACGTCCAATGCCGACTTTCTAACGATCACCGGGGAGAATTTCGGTTCTACTACTCCAATCGTCAAGCTCGCGGGCAACCAACTCGTCGTTGACAGTTACAGCGAAGCGACGGGGACGATTGTCGCGTTCCTGCCCGGTGGTCTCTTCACGGGCAGTTATCTGCTCGAAGTCGAGAACGAACGCGGTCGAGTGGACAGTTTCGTCCATACGATCTTCTGAGCAGCAGAGGTTTAGCGCCTCTGCAGGAGGGGCTGGGCCTCGGCCTGCACGGCGGGCGCAGGCTCGGCGTCATGCGGTGGTCGGAGGCGGCCTTCTGTCCCTGCCAGCTTGACAGGGGAGAGGTTTGCGCCTAAACTCCCCGGGCA
>JBOGNW010000186.1:0-9257 GCA_050747425.1 Candidatus Acidiferrales bacterium | reverse complement strand
GCCGTTGTGCACCGCCGGCGACGACCAGATTTCGTAGCCCTGGTCGGGGTCGCCGAGCTGTCGCCGCCAAACAAGAGCGCCGGTGCTGGCGTTCAAGGCATAGACATGACCCGTCTCAGTTCCGAAGTAGACGATGCCGGTGGCGACCGCGGGCGAAGAAGCGATGCGGCAGCGCGCCGTGGTCGTGCAGACGGCGCCGACTTTCTCGATGGTGAACCGCCAGCGCTGGGCGCCGGTGTCGGCATTAACCGCCACAAGATCGCCGGCCCAATTACCGATGTAAACCGTGCGGATGCCGCCCACGGTGGCCACGGCGGGCGAGGCGCTGATTTTGGCGCCGGTGTCGAACTGCCATTTGACATCGAGACGGGCCACGTTGCGCGAACTGATGGCGCTTTCCAGGCTGCGGCCGGTGTTGGAGAGGTCGCGGCGGTACTTCGGCCAGTCCTCCAGCGGACTCGACAAATTGACGGCGGCGTTCGCGAAACGAAGCGCATCGGCGGCGCTCGTCGCCCGCACGGTCACTGCGGCAGGGTCTGGCAGGGCAATGGGCGGCGTGTATAAGCCCGAGGAGGAAATTGTCCCCAGCGTGGGGTTTCCCGCGCCGGCGCCTTCGATGCTCCAGGAGACGGCGGTGTTGGCAGTCCCGATGACGGTGGCGGTGAACTGCTGCGTTTCGGCCGTGGTGATGCTGGCCGCCCCTGGGGAGATCTGCACGACAATCAGAACCGTCAGCATCCGCGCGGCAGAGGCGCCGCCGCCCGGGGCGGGGGTGAAGACGGTAATGGAGAGAGGCCCGGCAGTGGTCAGCAGGCTGGCCGGAATAATAGCTCGAAGTTGGGTCGAGCTTTGAAAGGTGGTCGCCAGATTTATGGCGCCGACCTGCGCTACCGACTGCGCGATGAAGTTCGAGCCGTCGAGCTGCACGGTTGTATCGGGAGAGCCGGCGTTCACACTTGAAGGAGACACGGTGTTGAGCGCCGGCACGGGATTAGGTTGCGGTCCGCCGCCGCCACCGCCCCCCCCGCCCCCACAAGCCAAAGTCTGCACGGACAAGGCCAACACCAGAAGCCAGAGGGGGACCTTCAGAAAGTAAGAAAGGATGTGGCGGGGACGACGGGACTCGAACCCGCGACCTCTGCCGTGACAGGGCAGCGTTCTAACCAACTGAACTACGTCCCCGCGGGACTGCGCGCGTAAATGGTGGGCGATGTCCGATTCGAACGGACGACCTTCCCGGTGTAAGCGGGATGCTCTACCGCTGAGCTAACCGCCCCCAAGCGTTTCGATTCTAACACGTCCGCGAAGGGGCGGCAATTCACGGCCGGCGGCGGCCCGCTAGCGCGCGGCCTTCTTGTAGCGATGCGTGAGGCGCCAGCGTCGGCGCAAAGCCGCCTCGCGGTAGCGGCGGCGCTCCTCGGGCGTGCGGGGAATCAGCGGCCGGATGCGCCTGGGCTGGCCGTTTTCGTCGAGAGCTACGAAGGTGACGTAGGCCGAGCTGGTGTGGCGGCGCTTCCCGGTCAGGAAATTCTCGGCAAAAACCTTGACGCCCACTTCCATGGAAGAATGAAACACGCGATTCACCGACGATTTGAGCACGATGAGCTCGCCGACTTTGATAGGGTTGCGAAATTCCAGGTGGTCGACGGCGGCGGTGGCGGCGATGCTGTTGCTGTGGCGATGGGCGGCGATGGCAGCGGCGATGTCAATCAAATGCATCACCTGGCCGCCCAGAATGTTCCCCAGGGTATTCGCCTGGTTGGGGAGCACCACCTCGACCATCTCGGACTGGGAGGCCCGCACGGGCTTGCCCGGCGTGGCAGACTTTGTTCTCTTCCCCGCTCGGGATTTCGCTCTCCGAGCCATCGCCTAATGGCTCGGGGCCGGGGGGCCGGGCATGGGCATCGCGAGCGACTCAAAGACCTGCGCATCCACCTGGGCGGGCGCTGTCAACAGAGGGAAATAAATGCGGGTCTTTTCGCCCACCTTGGCTTTCTCGCGCGCCAAGCGGATCGTGCCCACCATTTCCCAGTCGCGCCACTCCCACGGCGTGGCCTTGTCCAGCGCCGGCTTTCCCTCGTAATCCTGCAAGAAGTAGGCCCAGCGATCCATCATATGCGTGCGGCGGTTGATGTAGGCCCAGTAGTGGTCGCCCGGGGTCAGGCCGACCTTCCCGAAGCTCACCTCGACCAGGTCGCACTTCTCGCCGTTCATTTCCGTTTCCCCCGCGTACTTGAGGTTCACCCCGGGATCCTTGAGTTTCCAGGGCATCAGCAGCCAGTAGCTGTCGTTGATGAAGCGGCCGTAGGCGGTGTCGAGATACTTCTTCTCCTCTTCGGGGGACGCCGGCTGGCCATTCACCCACACGTGCCCGGTGCGGGTGTTCACATTGAACAGCGCCGCCATCTTTTTTCCTTCTTTCGATTCCCACTCCACGCGGTAGCGGCCCTGGTAGCGGTCCCAGAGATGCTTGACGTAGGCCACCTGCTTGCCTTCGCGTTCCACCACCCAGTCGAACCGCAGGTAGCGCGTCTGCTCCCAGCCCCCGGGCCCGCCCATAGCCTTCATCATTTCGTCCACCGCTGCCATAGCGCGCGCGTCGGCGGGCGCCTGCCCCGCCGTTGGCGGGGCCTGCGCCCGGCCGGCCACGCCGGCCCACACCACTGCCACCAGCAAGAACAGCAAGGTTCTGCGCATCGGATTCTTCTCCTGGAAAAAATTGCCCCTATACTATACTCTCCGGCCTGAGCCTGAGCAATTCGCCCGCGCAACGCCGCCGATGACCAAATCGCGCCTGGAACAGCTGGAAGAATTCGCCGCCCAGCGCCCCACCGATTCCTTCTCCCACTTCGGCCTGGCCATGGAGTACAGCAAAGCGGGCCGCGCCCAAGACGCCCTCGCGACCTTCCACAAACTGCTCGGGTTCAATCCCGACTACACCGCCGCCTATTATCACGCCGGCGTCCTGCTGGCCAAGCTGGGGCGCAGCGAAGAGGCCCGCCAGATGCTCAGCCGCGGCCTCGAGGTCGCCTCCCGCCACAACGATTTCCACACTCACAGCGAACTCCAGCAGGCCCTCCACGATCTGCCGTCTGTATCCTAATCCCCGGTCGGCTGGCTCGGTCGTACCCACCGCGCCAGAGACGCCTCCACCAGCGCAGGAAAGAGCTTTCGCAGGCCGGCCGCCAATCTGAGCCTCCAGGGAATGACGATTTCCCGGCGACCGCGGCGCACCGCTCGCAGCGTGGCAAGGGCGACAGCGTCCGCCGAGATACCGCCCACGTCCTGACGCCGCAAAACCGCCGGCAGGTTCTTGCTGTCGCGGTAGGCAGCCTGGTGAAAGCGGGTCCGCACGCGCCCCGGGCAAACAGTCACCACCCTCACGCCCGCCTGCCGCAGTTCCATCCGCAGCCCGTCCGAGAAAGCGTTCAGGGCGTGCTTGGTGGCGCAATACTGCGTCATGTAGGGCACTACAATTTTCCCCGCCACGGAGGAGATGTTCACCACCACGCCGCGGCGCGCGCACAAGTACGGCAGCGCCGCCCGCGTGCAGCGCACCGCGCCGAAAAAATTCACCTCCCACATCTGCCGAAGGTGCTCCCACAGGATCTCCTCCGTCCCGCCGTAGAGGCCGAAGCCGGCATTGTTCACCAGGATGTCGATGCCGCCGAAGCGCGTCGCCGTGCGCTCAATCAAGTGGTCGATGTCGGCAGGCTCGGTGACGTCGGTCGGCACCACCAGCACCCGCTCAGCATCGAGGCTCGCGGCCACAGCCTGGAGTTGCTCCTCCGAGCGCGCCGCCAGCACCACCCGCGCCCCTTCCCTCGCGAGCTGCCGGACGAGAGCTTCGCCGATGCCCGATGACGCCCCGGTAACAATGGCTACACGATCCTTGAAGTCCATGGCGCCCTCGCTGAAAAAGGGGTTTACTCGTGTGCCCTTTCTACGGTTTGGCACCGCTTCCCGTCAACCACAAAGGTTCCACGAACGGTTTTCTGGCGCCGCGCATCGAATAAGCGTGAACGGGTGAGCCGCTTGTGCCGCTCCTTCACTGGACTATAATGGGTAAGCGCAGGAGGAAGAGGCGCCTAACCGAGCCTCAGGGGACACGATGAGCCAGCCACGAACACTCGGCGAATTGCGCGCCAGCCGCTTCAGCGCGGAGAAATACGCCCGGCGCAGCGTCAAGCAGGAGATGCGGGAAAACTTGCTCGCACGGCTGGAGGGTCGCGAGGAATTATTCCCCGGCATCGTGGGCTTTGAAGACTCCGTCATCCCCCAAATCGTCAACGCTATTCTCTCGCGGCATAACTTCATTTTGCTGGGGCTGCGCGGCCAGGCCAAGAGCCGCCTGCTGCGCTCGCTGGTAAGTTTTCTCGACGCCGAGCTGCCGGTCATCGCCGGCTGCGAAATCAATGACAATCCCTACGCCCCGCTCTGCCGCTCCTGCCGGCTGCTGCTCGAGGAAAAAGGCGACGCCACCCCCATCGAGTTTCTCCCCCGCGAGCGCCGCTACGTCGAGAAACTCGCCACCCCCGACGTCACCATCGCCGACATCATCGGCGACATTGACCCCATCCGGGCGGCCCGCGGCGGACTCGCCCTCTCTGACGAGCTGACCATCCACTACGGCCTCTTGCCCCGCGCTCATCGCGGTATTTTTGCCGTCAACGAGCTGCCGGATCTGGCCGCCAAAATCCAGGTGGGCTTGTTCAACATCATGCAGGAGGGCGACATCCAGATCAAAGGCTACCCCGTGCGGCTGCCGCTCGACCTCTGCCTGGTCTTCACCGCCAATCCCGAGGATTACACGGCGCGCGGAAAAATCATTACCCCGCTCAAAGACCGCGTCGGCTCGGAAATCCGCACCCATTACCCCCTGACCCGCGACGAAGGCGTCCGCATCACCCGCCAGGAAGCCTGGTGGCAGCGCGACGGCGCCGGTCAGGTCAGCGTGCCCGCCTTCATCGCCGAGATTGTGGAAGAGATTGCCTTTCAAGCGCGCCAGAACAAGAAAATCGACAAGCGTTCCGGCGTGAGCCAGCGCATGCCCATCACCTGCCTCGAGAATCTCATCAGCAACGCCGAGCACCGGGCGCGGCGGGCGGGCGAACCACTGGTGGTGCCGCGCGTGGCCGACGTGTACGCCGCCCTAACCTCGCTCACCGGCAAGTTCGAGCTCGAATACGAGGGCGAAATGCGCGGGGCCGAGCAGGTGGCGCAGGAACTGGTGCGCTCGGCTATCGGCGCCGTCTTTCAGCAGCACTTCGACAACACCAACCTGACGCAGGTCGTGCAGTGGTTTGAATTGGGCGGCGCCCTGCGCGTTCCGGAAGACTTGCCGACCGAGCCGCTGCTGAAAGAATTCCGCAAGATTCAAGGCCTCGTCGAAGCCACGGCCGCGCTGGGACTCAAGCCCAAAGACGAACCCGCTCTGCTCGCTGCCGCGTGCGAGTTCGTGCTCGAAGGGCTCCACGCCCACCGCAAAATCAGCCGCAACCAGGAGCGCGGTTTCTACGCCGAAGAACCGGCGCGCTCCGAACCCGCCGCGCGCGATCTCCCTCCGCGTCCTCGCCGCTCCTACCAGTAGGGCCGATGCGCTTTACCCGCTACTCCCGCTACACCGGCTCGCTGGCCGACGGCGTGGATATGGATGAGCTGCTGTCGCAGCTCGCCGACTTCCTGCTCGAAAGCGGCTTCCACTCTCCCTACGGCTTCTATGAAATGGACTTCGAGCGCACCCTCGAGCGTCTGCGGCAGGCGATTCTCGAGGCGCTCGAAGCCAACCAGATGCTCCCCCTCGAGCTCCGGCGCCAGATGGAGCAGAATCCCGAGCGCGCCGATGAAATCCTGAACCAGTTTCTACAAGATTTGATGGAGCGCCTGGCCGAAGAAGGACAAATCCGCGTGGACCGTCCGCCCCCGCCCGCTCCCGAATCCGGCCGCGCCGAAGAGGACTGGGAGCGCGCACGTTTCGAGCTCACCGACAAAGCCCTCGACTTCCTCGGCTACAAGCAGCTCAAGGAGCTGCTCGGCGCCCTGGGCCGCTCGAGCTTCGGCCGCCACGACACCCGAGAGCTTTCCACCGGCGTCGAAGTCGTGGGCGCGCCAAAGACCTACGAGTTCGGCGACCACTTGAATCTCGACATCACCGCCACGCTTACCAGCAGCATCAAGCGGCGACTGGCCGAGCACGGCCCCGGCGCCGTTTTCCCCCTTGAGCTCGACTACCCCGACCTGCAAGTGCATCAGTCGGAGTACCAGAGTTCCTGCGCCACCGTGCTGCTGCTCGATTGCAGCCACAGCATGATTCTCTACGGCGAAGACCGCTTCACCCCCGCCAAGAAAGTCGCCCTGGCGCTTTCTCACCTCATCCGCACCCAGTACCCCGGTGACTCGCTCCACCTGGTGCTCTTTCACGACTCGGCCGAGCAGCTCCCCCTCAGCCAGTTGGCGCGTGCGCAAGTGGGTCCCTATTACACCAATACTCGCGAGGGCCTGCGGCTGGCGCACAAACTGCTCAGCGCCGAGAACAAAGATATGCGCCAGATCATCATGATTACCGACGGCAAGCCCTCGGCCCTCACCCTCGAGGACGGCCGCATCTACAAAAACGCTTTCGGGCTTGACCCGCTGGTGGTCAGCCAAACCCTGCAAGAAGTGGCTCGCTGCCGTCGCTCCGGCATCCTCATCAACACCTTTATGCTGGCCGACGACTACAGCCTGATGCATTTCATTCACCAGGTCTGCCAGATCGCCCGCGGCAAGGCTTACTTCACCACCCCGCAAACCCTGGGACAGTACCTGCTGCTCGACTACCTGAACCGCAAGTCGAAGCGCATCCATTAGCGTATCGGCCCTCACCCCTTTTCAGTTGACCCGCAAGACACCTGTCGTAAGATGAGTGGGCTTTTGCGGTCCCATCCTGTCTCGTGCCTCTAGCGGTGCGTTAAGTGCGAACCGAGCGGTTAGTCATCATCGGCGGCGTGGCCGCGGGCATGAGCGCTGCCAGCCGCGCCCGCGCCGTCAACCCCACGCTCGAAGCCGTCGTCCTGGAAAAGGGCGACTACGTCTCCTACGGCACCTGCGGGCTGGCCTATCTGGTCTCGGGCGCGGTCCGTGAACCCGATGACCTCATCGTTTATACGCCCGACTATTTCCTCAAGCAGCGCGGCATCGCTGTGTTCACCCGCCACGAGGTCCTCGAGATTGTTCCCGGTAAGAAGCAGGTGCTGGTGCGGCGCGGCGAAGAAGTCGTTCCCGTGGACTACGACAAGCTGGTCATCGCCACCGGCGCCGCGCCGGCGGAAACAATCCCCGGCAGCGAATCGCCCGGGGTTTTCACTTGCAACGACCTCGCGGGAGCGCTCGCGCTCCGCCAGTTCATTCTCGAACGCCGGCCGCGCCGCGGCCTGGTGATAGGTGGCGGCTACATCGGCCTCGAAGTCGCCGAAGCCCTGCGTCGTCGGCAGCTCGAGGTAACGGTGCTGGAGCGCTCCCCTCACTTGCTCGAGGACATGGAGGCGGAAATCGCCCAGTGGGTGAAGGAGCGCCTGGCCGCGCACCAAGTGCGTCTCGAGCTAAACACAGCCGTCCAGTGGATTGATCGCGCCAGCGACGCCTCGCTGGTGGTGACCGCCGAGGGCGGCCGAGTGTTTCCCGCTGATGTCGTCGTCCTGGCAACAGGCGTTGTACCGCGCGCTGAGCTGGCCGCGCGCGCCGGCCTCGAAACCGGCCCCAGCGGCGCTCTGCGCACCGACGACCGCCAGCAAACCAACCTGCCCGGCATCTATGCCGCCGGTGACTGCGTCGAAACCCTCCACCGCGTCACCGGCAGCCGGGTCTTCATGCCCCTCGGCACCACGGCAAACAAGCAAGGGCGCGTGGCGGGGGAGAACGCAGCGGGCGGTAACGCACGGTTTCAGGGCATCGTAGGTACGCTTTCGACGCAAGTTTTTGGCCTGGAAGTGGCTCGCACGGGGCTGAGCTGGGCGGGGGCGCGCGCGGCGGGCTTCGGCGGGGCCGAGCTGGTCACACTCGAGTCTCGCTCGCGGGCGAAGTACTTGGAGGGCAAGCCGCTGCGGGTGACTCTGGTCGCTGACCGCGCCAGCGGGCGACTGTTGGGCGGGCAACTGGCCGGCGAAGAAGGGGCGGCGCGGCGGGTGGACGTATTGGCGACAGCGCTCGCGGCGCAAATGACGGTGGAGGACTTCGTTCACCTTGACCTCGGCTATGCCCCGCCCTTCGGCCCGGTCTACGACCCGCTGCTGGTCGCCGCCTGGCAGGCGCTGAAAAAAGTCGGACGCCGCCGCTGAGGCCCGTGAGCGAATCTCGTGCCCTTGGTTAGAATCTAATCGCTATGGGGCTGCTGAAACAGCTCTGGAAACGCCTGGGAGGAGGAGCGATGGAAGCCCTCAGCGCGGGCACGGCGGCGCCGCCGTTCACGCTCAAGGATACCGGCGGGCAGAACCGCTCGCTGGCCGAAGCCTTGAAGCGCGGGCCGGTGCTGCTGGCCTTTTTCAAGAACAGTTGCCCGGTCTGCCAATTCACCTTCCCTTTTCTCGAGCGGCTCTATCAAGGGATCAAGGGCCAGGACGGCCTCACACTCTGGGGCGTGTCGCAGGACGACGCGCGCGATACGCTCGATTTCGCGCGCGAGTTCGGCACCAGCTTCCCGCTGCTCCCCGATGAAGACGGCTACCCGGTGTCGAATGCGTACGGTTTGACGAACGTGCCGACGCTGTTCCTGGTCAAGCCCGACGGCCAGATTCAACTGACCAGCGTCGGCTTCGAACGCCGAGACATCGAACGCGTGGCCGGCGAGTTCGCCCGCGTGGCGGGCCAGCCCATCCAGGTTTTCCAGCCCGGGGAAAACGTCCCCGACTCCAAAGCGGGTTGAGGGTCGAGAAACTAGTCCCGGTCGGGACCCTTAGATCTCGCAAAAACAGGACAGCTCACCCTTCGCCCCGAATCCCGAAGGATCGGATCCAAGAGGACAACATAGGGAGGGGCAAGCCCCTCCCCTACATTAAGAGCAGACCGTTCGGCCCCAAATCCCGAAGGTTTGGGATCGGGGCTCAGGGGATGCCGTGAAGGCGACGAAGATATCGAAGAAGCCGTTGGTGTCACCGGCCACCAGGGGGGTGGCGAGGGAGTCAAGAGCGACGAAGCGGCCGTCGGCGCTGATCGCAGGGCCGCTACTTGAGGTGGAAGTCCCGGTCGGGACTGAACCCCTAGGGAGGAAAGCAGGTCTGAGC
>JBOGNW010000185.1:0-4488 GCA_050747425.1 Candidatus Acidiferrales bacterium | reverse complement strand
GGGTGGTCATGGCAAGCCTCCTGTCACACCTCGATGGACCGTCATCCTAGCCGTCCGGCAAGCGGGGGTCAATTTGTTTTGGGGGCGCTTGCGGGGAGCGAGCTGCGCCCCTAGAATAGCAACCCCCGGGGGAAAAGAGAAAAAGCAGGATTCACCGCAGAGGCGCCGAGGGCGCAGAGAAAAGCAAGAACCCAATGTTTGCTAGAGCACGCATACGCATCGCTGTTTTGTTTGCCGGGCTATTGGTTTTTGCGGGCGCCTTGAGCGCGGCGCCGCCGGGCCTACCCGTCACCCAGCCGCGGGCGGAAGTGCCGCTGAAAGGGCCGGCCAACATCGTTCTGCAACAACTGGGGGAGCAGTTCGGGGTCAAGGTGGAGGTGGACCCGGAGCTAGGGGCGCGGCGGCTGGACATTACGCTGCGCGGGGTGGACTTCGCCGACGCTTTGCGGGTGGCCGCCCTGCTGACCAATGCTTTCTGGGTGGTCGAGCCCACGGGCCAAGTGGTGGTGGCGCCCGATACGCCGGAGAAGCGGCAGCTTTATACACCGCAGGTGCAGAAAACGTTTGCGCGCCTGGGGCGCTCGCCGGAAGAGCTGAACGAGGCGGTGCGGCTCTTGCGCGACTTGCTCGACATCCGCCGCATCCGCCCCGACGTGCGCACCAATTCCTTCACTGTGTTCGACACTCCGTACCGGCTGGCGGTGGCAGAGGAATTGCTGAAGCAGTTGCCCGACGACCCGGGGGAAATCAGGCTCGAGGTGGTGGTGCTGGAGGTGGACCGCAACCGGGCGCTCGACCTGGGATTGGTGCCGCCCGACCGCGCCATTGCCGTGCACCTGGGCGCCGGGGCGCTGGTGCCGAGCGACATTGACGACCTCTTCGACATCATCCGCTTTCTGATTGACCACAACCTGCTGCCGGAGGCGCTGACGCAGGCGAGCTTGCAGTCGCTGCTCTCGAGCGGCATCACCGATCCCAGCCAACTGTCCACCGCCAGTCCGCCCTTCATCCTGTTTGGCGGCGGGGGCACGCGCTTTGCCCTGAACCTGCCGGGGGCGGAGCTGCGCCTGAGGCAACTGGCGCGGGTGACGCGCGGCTGGCGGCGCTTGAGCCTGCGGGCGCGCGCCGGGCAGGAAGCGACACTGTTCGTCGGCGACCGTTTCCCGGTGACCTTTACGACCTTCAGTTCCATCTTTATTCCCGAAGTGTTGCAAGAGCTAATCCGCCGGGGACTGTTCCAACCGGCCGTGCCGGCGGTGCGCTACGAAGACCTGGGGGCGAAAATTGTGGTCAACCCGCGGCTGCACCCGGGGCGCGAAGTCACGCTCGACCTGAGAATCGAGCAATTGGCGCTGTCGGGGCAGGAGATCAACGGCATCCCCGTGCTGGTCAACCGCGAAATTGATCAACAGGTGCGGCTGAAGGCGGGGGAATCGATGCTGGTGGCCGGGATGCGGCGCTCGGAAGAGGTGAAGCGGCGCAGCGGCTGGCCGGTTCTGGGGCGGATTCCGGTTCTGGGGCGCCTTTTCAGCCACACGTCGCCCACTACGCAGACGACGGAGTTTCTCCTGGTAGTTACGCCGCGGCTGATGCGGCTGCCGCCGCCCGACCTACTCACGGCGCGCTCGCTGTATCTGGGAACGGAAAAGGATTTCGCGCCCATCGGCCCCCAGCCGACCGCGGAACCGCCAGCGCCACCGCCCCAGCAGCCGCGACCCCAGCAGCCTCCCCCCACGCAGCCACAACCTCCGCAGCCACAACCGCAGCCTCCGCAGCAACAGCCTCCGCCGCCGCAGCCGCAACCGGAGCCGCCGCGCTAGAAGAGCGATCAGCTTTCAGCCGACAGCAGTCAGGAATTAGCGGCGGAGGGGGAGGCGAGCGTCCCGGGTTTCGGCGGGAGCGGGCAGGACGACGAGGGGCTGGAAAACGCGCGGCACGACAGCCTGGGCGATGGCAATGAGCTGCTGCTGCTGGTTCAGCAGCCGCAGACGGAAGGGCTTCCAGGCTTCGCTGTCGATGGGGGCCTCGAGGCGCCCGGGCTGAATTTGTGAATCGGTCAGCTCGATGCGGCCGCCGTGGCGGAGGCGGCGCTCGAGCGCGGCGTTGACGACGGCCACCGGCAGTTCGATCAGCAGTTCATTCAGAGGGATGAGCACCTGCGGCAGGCGTTCTTCGCGCGCCGCTTCTTCGAGAGCTTCGAGGGTGAGCGACTGCTCGAGAGTAAACTCGCCCGAGGCGGTGCGGCAAATCTCCACCAAGTGGGCGCCGCTGCCCACACGCTGGCCGAGGTCGTGCGCCAGGCTGCGGACGTAGGTGCCGGCGGCGCATTCGATGATGAAATCAGCCTCGGCGCCCTCGACGCGGGTCAGCTCGAAGCGGTAGACCTCAACCTCGATGGGCGCGAGCGTAAACTTTTCGCGCCGGCGCGCCCGCTCGTGCGCGGCCACGCCGCCGACTTTTTTGGCGGAGTAGGGCGGCGGGGTCTGGCGGAGAGGGCCGACGAACTCGCGCACCAGCGGCTCCAGCTGCTCGCGGGTGAGCGCAGGCGCGCGGTCGGGTCCCAGGGCGTGGCCGTCGGCGTCGTAGGTGTCAGTGGCGAAGCCGAAGCGGATACGGCCCTGGTAGCGCTTGCGGCGGGCACGGTAGAACTGTTGCAGGCGCGTGGCCGCGCCCACGAGCAGCGGCAACACGCCGGTGGCGATGGGGTCGAGCGTGTCCAGGTGGCCGACGGCGCGCTCGCGCAGCAGGCGGCGGACGCGCACCACCACGTCGTGCGAGGTCAGACCGCGCGGCTTGTTGAGGACGAGGGCGCCGTTCACTGGGTCTTGCTCATCCCTTTTCTTCCGGCCCGGCGTCGGCGGGCTTCACCTGGCGGAGGAGCTCATCAATACGCGCGGCGCGCTCTTCAGTTCGGTCGAGAGTGAACTCAAGCTCGGGAATGCGGCGCACCTCGAGGCGATGGGCGAGGGTGCGACGGATGAAGGCGGCGGCGGTGCGGAGGCCTTCCAGTGAGCGCTGCTGCTCGTCGGCTGTACCCAGCACGCTCACCGAGACGCGCGCCTGGCGCAAGTCGGGCGTGACCCGCACGCCGGTGATGGTGGTAAAGCCGATGCGCGGGTCCTTCAGTTCGGTGAGCAGCAGGCCGCTAATTTCTTCGCGGATTTGCTCTCCGAGGCGTTGGGGGCGGCGTCCGGGGACTGTCATGTGGCCCGTTCCAACTCGGACGGCCAAAGGGTGTATAGCGTCGTCCTGATTCGGTTTCGCAAGTACTTCCTGCCTCTTCCAGTCTTAAGATATTTTTCGCGCCTGAACGCGTCCTCCCTACTCAAGCAAGCTTCATAGTACAAGATGCGAAAAGGTTTCCGCGCGGCGGAAGAGGCGACACGGCCTCGATTGTGCTCGGACAGTCTCGCTTTCAGGTTGGCTGTGCAGCCAATATAGAAACCCCGATCCCGCTCACTCACGAGAACATAGGTGTAATACATATGCGTATTCCACTCTGGTGCACCGAGTTGGAACGGGCTAAAGATATTCAATATGGGCTTCAACGACATCGTCGCCGAGAATATTGTCGGCTTCGGCCGAGGCGGCTTCGAGCAGTTGCGCTACATGGAGCTTGTCGTTGCTGAGCGAGAGGATGCCGACCAAGGCGCGCTGCCAGGTGTCCTGGTGGTCGAGCTCGGCGACCGCCACGTTGAAGCGGGCCCGCAGGCGCTCTTTGAGCTTGCGCAACACCTGCCGCTTGTCTTTGAGCGAATGGGCGTAGGGCAGGTGGATTTCCAGTGTGAGCAGACCGACGACCATGGTTGTGGTTAACCGGCCGACCTAGCCGGAGCTTTTTGTCGCTGTCGGTACTGCTTGTCCCGAGGATCCCGCCGGCGCCGCCGCGGCGGAGACTACCTTCTCGACGTGGAAGGCTTCCAGCACGTCGCCTATCTTGACGTCAGAAAAATTGCTCACGGTGGCGCCGCACTCGTAGCCGGAAGCGACTTCCTTGACGTCGTCCTTAAAGCGCCGCAGCGAGGCGAGCTTGCTCTGGTAAATGACCACGCTGTCGCGCAACACGCGCACGCTGGCGTCGCGCACCAGCTTGCCTTCGATGACGTAGCAGCCGGCCACCGCCCCCACCCGCGGGATACGGAAGACTTCGCGCACCTCGGCGCGGCCGAGAATCGTTTCTTTGGCGGTGGGCTCGAGCAGGCCGGCGAGAGCCCGCTGCATCTCTTCCAGCACTTCGTAGATGATGTTGTGCAGGCGGATGTCCACGCCTTCGTGCTGGGCCAGGTCAGCGGCCTTGCGCTCGGGGCGGACGTTGAAGCCGATGACGACGGCGTTGGAAGCTGAGGCCAGCAGTACGTCGGTCTCACTGACGCCGCCCACGCCACTGTGAATGATCTTAATCTTGACCTTGTCGGTGGCCAGCTTGTCCAACTGGTCGCTCAGCGCCTCGACCGAGCCCTGCACGTCGGCCTTGAGGATGAGCGGCAG
>JBOGNW010000184.1:0-6237 GCA_050747425.1 Candidatus Acidiferrales bacterium | reverse complement strand
GCTGCAAGGTCTGAAAAAGGTCTTCGGTGAAAATCTTGCAGCCGTGGTGAGTGAAGAAAGAGACGGTGGCCTGCCAGACGCAGCCGAGATCGAGCACGGAGGGGTGCTCGGTTTCGGTCACCAGGGGGAGGAACTGTTCCAGGGCCAGAGACACGCGGAGATTGCGTCCTGGCTCCGCCACGGGCGCAGCCGGAGCGGGCTGCCAGAGAGTCGAAACGTTGCGTCGCCAGATTCCCACGGAGGACTACTGACTACTGTAGATTGTCTTTGGCCGCCAGCGGCACGGGGGCAATCCGGAACGATTCCCCGGCCGATTCGGTTCGGGCGGCTTTTTCGTCACCCGGCTTCTGGATGTCGATGCTGCCCTTGAAGTAGGCTCCGTCCTCGATGACGATGCGGGCGGCGACCAGGTCGCCCACTACGTTGCCGGTGCGCGCGATGAGCAAGCGCTCGGCGGCGCGCAGCTTGCCGCGCACGGCGCCCTCGATGACAATCTCGCGCGCGTAGACGTCGGCCTGCAAGCGCCCTTGCGGGCCCACGGTCAGGCTGCTCGAGCCCAGATCAATGGTGCCGGAAAACTCGCCGTCCACCAGCAGCTCTTCGTTGCCGACCAGCTCGCCTTTGACGCTCAAAGTACGCCCGATACGTGCCCCCACCTTTACCGCCGGAAGCGGCGTCGGGGCGGAAACCTCCACCTGCCGCGGAGTTTCCCGCACCGGCTGCGAAGAAGTCTCTTCCTCAAGATTCTTGTTTCGCCACATGAATCGCCTCGTCCGCCTGCCTTGTCTCCCCACGCAGCAGGCAAAGTGGGGAAACTATAACGCAGTTCGAGTCAAGAGGCAAACAAAAGCGGGCGGGGCCGGCGGGGGGTCGAAGAGCTCCCACCAGGAATACAGCATCTTCTGGAGCTCCAGAACCATCGTAACCTGGCCGCCGCGGTCCTGCCACCAGCGCTGGGGATTGAAATCGGAATCAGGCGCGGCGCTGAAAATGACCTGCACGCCCCGCCGGCGGTACAGGGCGCGAAAGATGAGGCGGGCGCGGCGGGTGTGGTAATTGGAGGTGACGATGATTACCTTGCGGAAGTTGTGCTGGGCGAGAACTCGCTGCAAGAAGAGAGCCTCTTCCAGCGTGGAAACGGCCGGCTGGGGAACCGCGAGCAGGCTCTCGCGCGGAACCCCCAGCGCGACGGCCTGGCGCTCCATCAAGACGACGTCATTGAAGTCGGTGCGGTAGTTGACGCCGCTGAGCATCAGGCGCGGAGCCCAGCCCGCCTGGTAGAGGTGAACGGCATGGGTGACACGGTCCCCGTGCATGTTGTCACCGCCCAGCACGAGGATAACCTGAGCTTTCTCCAGCGGCTCGTCCACAATCCACCACTCGGCAAAAGCGCGCAGCAGCGGCCCGCGCAGCAGATAGGCGGCGCCCAGTACCAAGAGCAGCAAGAGCACCAGCAGGGCGAACAAGAGCACTTTGCCGCGCTCACGGCGGCGGGACGGAAAGGGCCGGCTCATCAGGGGCAGCTCAGGAGCGGACCGGCAGGGCGCGCAGCCGCGCCGCCGCAGTTTCCGGAGCCACGCTGGTGAAATAGACCTCGCGGCTCAAGTGCGGGCGGGCTTTCTGCGCGACAAGAGGAATCAACTCGATGTGCCAGTGAAAGTCTTCCGGCAGCGATTTCCAGTATCCGATGCGGCCCAGCGAAGCGACGGTGTTAGGGGCGGTGTGCAGGGAGAGGCGGTAGCCCTCCACCACCTGCTCGAGCCGCTGCAAGGTGCGCCGCAGCAAGCCCGCCAGCTCCGTACGATTGGCGGGGCGGGGGGAATCTTCTTCAAAGCGGTGGTGATGGCGGCGCGGTAGGAGCCAGACTTCGTAGGGGGTGCGGGACGCAAAGGGGCACAGGCTGACGTAGGCCGTGGTGGCCTCGAGGATGCGCACCTTTTGCCGTAGCTCCTGCTGGAGGACATCGCAAAAGAGGCAGCGCTCTTTGAGCTGGTAGTATTCGCGCGCCGAGCGCAACTCATGCAGCACGCGCCGGGGAACAAAGGTAGTGGCCGCCACCTGCGCGTAGGAATGCGCCTCCTGCGCGCCGGCGACGCCCACGCCCTTGAAGACAGAGACATACTTGAAGCGCTGGTCTTTTTTCAGGTCGCTGAGCCGGGCAGCGTAGGCGTCGAAGACGCGAGTGATTTCTTCCTCGGAGGCCTCGCTCAACCGACGCCCGTGCTCGCGCAGCTCGACGATGATTTCATCCGCCCCCACCGCCCGCATGCGGTCGTAAATTCCCTCCCCCGTGCGCCCGGTGTCGCCTTCGATGCGGAAGACAGGGTCAAAGTGGGGAAAAACGCGCACCTGCCAGGGAGCGCCGTTTTCGGGGAGGGTCAGCAGCGGCGGCGGGGTCAGGTGCTCGTTGCCGGGGCAGAAGGGGCAGGGCTGGCCGGTGGGCTCCTGGAGTTCGCCTTCGCGAATCACCACCCAACTGCGGGTAATGGGATCCTTGCGCAGCTCCATCGGCACGGCTTTACCTCAGCGGTAGGAATCGGTGCGGAGCGCAGGGAGTCAATGGCGCGAGCGCTAACGCGTGTACCGGACGGGCGTGGGGCCTTCTTCGAGCAAATGGCGGTCCCAGATGGCGCCCTGGCGGGAGTAGTAGGCCAGCTCGAAATCCTGGGTGAGCTCGAGGGCGTCGACCGGGCAGGCGTCCTCGCAGCAGCCGCAGAACATGCAGCGCGAGAGGTCGTAGGTGAAGGTGGTCAGGACTTTGCGGCGGCTGGCCTCGTCGCGCTGCCACCCGACCACGATGAGGTTTTCCGGGCAGGCGATCGAGCAGAGGTTGCAGGCGATGCAGAGAGTCTCGCTGGTTTCGGGGTGGCTGTTCAGGCGCGGGGCGCCGCGGTAGCGCTCGGCCACGATGGGGCGCTCCTGCGGGTACTGCTCGGTGTAGCTGTGCCGGTGCGCCTGATAGGCAAAAGTGCGGCGCAGGCCGGTGAGAAGATCAACCAGAAAGAGCTGCTTGAGCTGCCGTTTCCAGTTCATTCTGGCGCCGTTGCGACCTCCGCTTTCACCTTACACGCTTGCCAAAGGGAGGTCAAGCGGTGAGCCATCCGTAGCCCGTTCAGGGTGAACCCGCAGGGCGTAGGATGGCGGAGGGGGAGGGATTCGTGAATGCGGGGCATTCACTCTGAGCGAGACGGTAGTCGAGTCGAAGAGAACCCGCGACCCACTGCTTCTTCCCAGGAGGTAGCAGAACCAGCCCTTCGACTCGCTGCGCTCGCTCAGGGCAGTCCGCTTCGCGAACTGGCGGAGGGGGAGGGATTCGAACCCTCGGCACCGGTTTTGCCAGTGCAACTGCTTAGCAGGCAGCTCCGTTAAGCCGCTCCGGCACCCCTCCGCGGCAAAGAACTGACGCGCCCTTCAGGAACGCCATTATAACCGCTCCCAAGAATGAAGACCACTATTTCAGTACAACGATGAGCACGCGGCCATCGGAGCGGAAGGCGCCACCATGCGCCGTGAAGGCTTCGCGCAGCGGCGTGGGCACGCGCAGGTAGCCCAGCCCGGCGGTGCGCCCTGTTCCAGCGAGCGTTTGGGCGATGAAGTCGCGCTCCTTGTCCACTTCGGGGTCAATCTTGTGGGTGACGTCGCCGGTGCGCTGGTCTTCTTCAAAACCCACATCGTGCGTGCCCGCCCCGATCCAGATGTCATCGCCGTCGCTGGTCTGCCAGGGACTTTCCCAAAGACGGAAGTGATGGCGCTCGGCCACCACCGAAACCGGCTCAGCGCGGGCGAATCCGAAGTCCTGCGCCCGTCCGAAGAGGAACAGCTCGCTCATCGGCAGCTCGGTGTAGGCTCGATTGTCGAGAATGCTGCCCAGGATGCGCACGATGGCCTCGGCCGGGGTTCTATCCACCTGCTTCCAATCGGCGGCGGCCAGCGCTTTTTCGACTTGCGCCCGCGAGCCCACCAGAACGAAGTTCACCATGTCGCCCGGCGTGCCGTCTTTGTCGGTTACGCGCGCGGGCAGTCGCTGAATGAACTCCTCCAGGCTGACAATCTGTTTTTCCCCGGCGGCGGCCAGCCCAACCAGCCCAAAAAGGCTAACAACCCCCAGGGCGAGACGGCTTGTCGTTTTCCCCACCACGGGTAGAGTTAGATTCGCTCTGTGGCTCTCGCGTACGTCTACCGGGGTCAGTAGAAAAGGTACTTGCGCCACTTCTCTTCGGCGCGTCCCAGCAGGCGCATCAAGTGGCGGTTGGTGTGGAGGTTGTAGGGCCGCGGCTTGCGGATGAGTGTCAGCTCGGCCTCTTCCGGGGTGCGGTCGCCTTTGATGTTGTTGCAGCGGTAGCAGCAAGCCACCAGGTTGTCCCAGGAAGTGGTGCCCCCCCGGGAGCGGGGAATCACGTGGTCGAGCGTGAGCTCGGCAGCGGGGAAGATTTGGCCGCAGAACTGGCAGGTGTTGCGGTCGCGCAGCAGGATGTTCTTGCGGGAGAGCGCGCGGGTTTGCAGGGGGATGCGCCGGTATTCGAGCAGGCGGATGACCGAAGGCACGCGCAATGTCACTGACGGGGAGTGCACCTCGGCGTGATTCTCTTCCTCCGTGCGCGCCACGCCCTTGAGCACCAGCACGATGGCCCGCCGCACCGCCGTGACATGGACGGGCTCGTAGGTGGCGTTCAGAACCAGCACCGGCGTGTGCATCAAGCCGCTGGCCATTGCCGTCCTATATCTCCTGCATCACCCGGGCCACCGTGACCGCGTTCACCTGCGCCGCCCCGGCTTGCTTCAGGGCGCGGGCGCAGGCGTTCAGGGTTGCCCCGGTTGTACATACATCATCTAGTAATAAGATGCGGGCAGAGTCAAGTTTTCTCTCGCTGGCAAAGGCGCCGCGAACGTTTTCCTCGCGCTGGGCGGGTGTCAGGCCGGTTTGAGAGGGCGTGTCTTTGATGCGGCGCAGCCAGCCTGCCTGCACCGGCAGTTTGGCCCAACGGCCGAGTTCTCGCGCCAGCAGATCTGCCTGGTTGAACCCGCGGGCACGCCGCCGCCGCGGATGGAGCGGGACAGGAACAACGGCCTCCACCTTGACCAGGTCCGGCTGCTGCGCGATTACCAGGGTCAGCCAGCCCGCCAGGAGTCGCGCCAGCGGCTCGACGCCATTGTATTTCAGCAGCACAATCAGGGCTCGCAATTCGGCGTCATAAGCGCCGAAGGCGCGCAGGCGGTCAACGACTGTCTCTTCCTGTCGGCAAGGGCCGCACAGAGGCGGTTCGTTCGAAACCAGCACTGCTGCCGAAAGCGGCCGCTGGCAGCGGTCGCAGGAGACCAGCAGCTCCAGGGGTCGCACTCGTCCCAGACAGCGCGCACACACCGGGATCCGTGAGGCGGAAGTCAGGAGCTCATCGCAGAGGCGGCAGCGCGCGGCAAAGAGCACGCTGGCTAAGCCATCCAGCAGCGGGCGGGCAGACAAACGTCGCCGAAAGGAAGTCAAGAGGCTTCCGCGCTTCTCGGCTCTCGCGTCGGGCGCGGGCGGTGGTTCGGGGTCGGGACTGAAGGCGAAATTCTCCGTTACAACATCAACCAACGTGTCACTACACCATTACAGCAAACCCTGTTCCTGCTTTTCCTGGCAATCGATGCAGTGGCGCGCCCAGGGCACGGCCTCCAGGCGCTTGAGCTGCACTTCTTCCTGGCAATGCGCGCAATTGCCAAAGCCGCCGTTCTTGATGCGGCCGAGGGCTTCCTCCACCAGTTGCAGAATGAAGCGCTCGTTGTTCGACTGGCTGAAGAGAAACTCTTTAGTGTAGGAGTTGGCGGCCTTGTCGGCGATATCCTGGGTGGCATCGTCGGTGGCGCGGCCTTCCTCCTCGGCCAGCGCCATAAAGCGTTGCAGCTCTTCGCGCTTCACTTCGAGCTTCTTTTTGTAATAGTCGAGGCGCTTCTTATCCATTCCGGGGGTCCTCAGCCGCTCCTTCCAGGTGGAAGCAAACTAGAAATTCTAGGGGCGAGGGGAAATTCTGTCAAGATGAGTCGGCCGGCAGCCGCGGGTGGCCCCATTCTTGACAATCCCGGCACGCCGACGTATAAGCGGCTCGTACCCTGTAGGACGCGACGCTTTCTTTCTCTCTCAAGGAGCCATCCGATGACACAAGGACGTATCCGTGGCGCAATCGCACTTGTCTTGCTGGCCGGCCTGGGGCTGGCCGCTCAGACTTTTCGGGGCACCATCGTCGGCACGGTCACCGA
>JBOGNW010000183.1:0-3379 GCA_050747425.1 Candidatus Acidiferrales bacterium | reverse complement strand
GTTTACAACCTCTTCGCGGAAATTGACCTTTGGCATGAAGGCCAGATTATACAGATAAGGGACAATGCATCAAACACAACGCGACACGGCTTGGGCCGGTCGTATTCTGCCGTGACGGCCAAATTAGGACACTACCCATTGACCGAGTCGTGAGGCTGCAACCCGCAAGATCTGGAATAAGAACGCGGCCCTCGGTCACCGTGGCGGGCGGAAGCGAAGGGGTGAGAAAGGCTCGAGGGAAATGGAAGGCGGGCGGCCCAGAATCACTTCGGTCATCAGCTTGGCCGTAATGGGCGCGAGCAGAATGCCGTTGCGAAAGTGTCCGGTGGCGATGAAGAAGTTTTCAATGTCGGTGGCGCCCAGAATGGGCAGGTGATCCGGGGTGTCGGGCCGCAGGCCGGCCCAGGCGCTCTCGTAAGGCAGGGCCGCGACCGCGGGGACGATTTCGCGAGCTCCCGCCAGCAGGCGGCGCAAGGCTTCCGGCGTCACGCTTTTGTCGTAGCCAGCGTCTTCCATTGTGCTCCCGAGAAGTAGTCGGCCATCGTCGCGCGGGACGATGTAGCCGCGCGGCGAGCGCACGATGTGGCGGAGAAACGATGCCTCGCCTCGCACCGCCAGCATCTGGCCCCGCACCGGGCGCGTGGGCGCCAGTCTCCGCGCGGCCTCGCCCCACGTGCCGGCCCAGGAGCCGGCAGCGTTGACGACGGCGCCAGCCTCAAGGACTGTGCCCTCCGCGGTGCGCACGCCGCGGGCACGGCCGGATTCAATCAGCAGCTCGCGGACTTCAACGCCTGTCCGAAAGACCACGCCCGCGCGGCCCGCGGCTTCGACCAGGGCTTCGAGCAGGCGGCGGTTATCCACCTGGTGGTCGTCGCGCAGGTAGACCGCCGCCGCGACGTTTTCTGACAGAGCCGGCTCGAGGCGTCGAGCTTCGGCACCCGAAATCCGCTCCCCGGGGAGAGCGTCCAGTTCGCGCGCTTCGGCTTCGCTGAAAGCCAACTGCAAGGTGCCCTCGGTGCGATGGCCCACGTCAATTGAGCTCAGCTCCCGCAAGCGAGCCAGCCATTCGGGGTACAAGGCCGCACTGGCCCGGGCCAATCGCGTTTGTTGATCTTGTAATACGAATTCGCCGCTCGGCGCCAGCATCCCCGCCGCCGCCCAGCTGGCCTCCCGGCCAGGCTCACCGCGCTCGACAATCTGGACGGGAATCGCTGCGCGCGCCAATTCCAAGGCCAGGGAGCACCCGATGACGCCGCCGCCAACGATGATTATGTCTCGGCGAGGCATAGGAATCCGTCAAAGTCTAGCAGAAGAGCGTCAAAGGTTAGCCTGCGTGCGTATATCTATTTTGGGAATTTCTCCCATTCTGGTATAGTTTAGCTAGAAAAGTGAGGAAGGATGGCCACGGCAAGTCTTGTATGTAGTTCATTTCTCTGTGGTTGTCTTATTCTCATAATGGAACGGGACGTGCTTTCCCTAACCATAGCGCTCGCCGGGGTTGGCGGGCTAGGTTAGCGAAGGGAGAAAAGCGATGGGGCGCACAGGCGGGGTAAATTCAGCAGGAAGAGGGACAAGCTCAGTGGCAGGCGGGGCAATCGCAGCGAACGGGAGGCCAGTGCTGCTGGTGGTGGACGACGACAAGGTCATCTCGGCGCTGTGCCGGGATGTAGCTCGCTCGCTAGGGCTGGCGGTGGCTGAGGCCACGAACGCGGCGCAGGCATTGGAGATTGTGGAGAGGCAACAGGTAGACCTGGTGCTGGTGGATCTGCGGTTGCCGCAGACCGGCGGAATGGAGCTACTGGAGCGGTTGAAGCAGGACTACCCGCACATTGAAGTGGTGTTGATGACGGCCTACGGGTCCATCGAGGTGGCGGTGGAAGCCATCAAGCGCGGCGCCTACGATTATCTCGCCAAGCCGTTCCACGTGGACGACCTGCGGGCCAAGCTGCAACACGCGCTCAAGCAACTCGAGCTTTCTGAAGAAAACCGCCTGTTGCGCGAGCAGGTGCGCGGGCAACCGGGGTTGGGCGGTTTGGTGGGCACCTCGCCCAAAATGCAGCGCGTCTATAAGCTCATCCTGAAGGTGAGCCAGAGCCGTCACCCGGTTCTGATTCTGGGGGAGAGCGGCACGGGCAAGGAGCTGGTGGCGCGCTCGATTCATTTTTCGGGGCCGCTCAAGGACAAGCCGTTCGTGCCGGTGGATTGCGCGGGGCTGGTGCCGACGCTGATCGAGAGCGAACTGTTTGGCTACGTCAAAGGGGCTTTTACAGGCGCGATGCGCTCGAAGACAGGCTTGCTCGAAGCGGCGAGCGGTGGCACGCTGTTTCTCGATGAAATCGCGGAGTTGCCGCCCGACCTGCAAGCCAAGCTCTTGCGGGCCCTCCAGGAAAAAGAAGTGAAGCCGGTGGGAGGCACGCAGCGCGTGGCGGTGGACGTGCGCGTGGTGGCGGCCACTAACCGCGACCTGACGCAAGCCTTGCAGGACGGGCGCTTCCGTCCAGACCTCTACTATCGCTTGAATGTGGTCACTCTTAAGATTCCCCCGCTGCGCGAGCGCAAGAGCGACATTCCGCTGCTGATGAACTACTTCCTCGAGCGCGCGAGCCCCGGCGAGCGGCCGCTCAAAGGCTTTTCGGAAGAGGCCATGGCGCGGTTGATGAACTACGACTGGCCGGGGAACGTGCGCGAGCTCGAAAACGTCATCGAACGGGCGGTGGCCCTGGGCAGCGGGCCCATCCTGCACACCGCCGACCTGCCGTCGAATCTGCAAGTCCCCGTGCCGGCTACCGGTCAGCACTCACTGGCTCCGGAAGGAATTCTGCCGTTGCGGGAGCTCGAAAAACGCGCCATCCTGCTGGCCATCAAGGAACTGCGCGGGGACAAATTGCTGGCGGCGCGGCTGTTGGGGATCGGGAAGACGACGCTCTACCGCAAGCTCAAGGAGTACGAGCTCGAAGCGTAATGGAGGAAGGGGAACCGTGAGCGGAGACCGGTCACCGGTGAATCGGTGGCCGGTGAGGGTCGAGCCTGTGCTTAATGGTAAAAGGCGCTCAGGGACTAAAGCCCAGTTTTTTTGCGCTACTTTTCGGCACGGCTGAAGCCGTGCCCTTCCGCCGAGCCCACCGAGAAGGGTTTCACATTTGGGAAAGCCGCCGAGTTTCATTTTGAGATTTCCTGTTCGCCCCGCCTGATTGTCTTTCTCTATCCCCTTGGCGGCTAAGGGGTTTCGCTGCCCACCAAGTGGCCAACAGACTGCTTGCAGAGGGGGGGAGATAGTGCGGCCGCAGCAGCCAGACTAAGACGCCATGCCCAGATGGTTCGAGCGAAACGTTCAGCCCCGCTTAACGGGGCGCCTGCTCGAGATGGCTCGGGAGGTGGC
>JBOGNW010000182.1:0-3284 GCA_050747425.1 Candidatus Acidiferrales bacterium | reverse complement strand
CTTTTGGCACCGTCTGCCACGGCGCCGGCCGCCAGATGAGCCGCACGCAGGCCAAGCACAGCGAAGCGGCGCGCAACGCCCGCCAGCGCCTCGAAGAGCAAGGGATTTACGTGAAGTCGGAGACCCGCGAGGGCATTTCCGAAGAAATCCCCGAAGCCTATAAGGACGTGGACGAAGTCATCGAAGTTGTCCACCAGGCCGGCATCTCGAAGAAAGTCGCCCGCCTCAAACCTCTCGGCGTTATCAAAGGCTAAGTTTATGTGTTCGAAACCAAATACGGCCATCGCGGTTCTCCTCACAGTCGCGGTAACTGCTTCCCTTGGTCAGCCGGCCAAAAGTGAGACGGCGCCGACACCTGTATGGAAAGTACCGCTTACGAGATATGAATACCCCGAATGTGAGGAGCCCGTGTTTCTCTGCCTGCGCGACCTCGTTCTTTTCCTCGATGACAACACAATCGCTGTGCCATTCGTCACCCTTACAGTTGACGGCCTAAAACGATATCGGGAGATTCGCAAACAGAAGGGCTTGCCTCGCTGGGAACCGCTTTCCGCAAATCTCCATCTGCTTTTGTTCGATGCAAATTCAGGAAAGTTGCTCAGCCAAAAACTTTGGCCAACTTCGCATTGGTATGGACAAATACTGCCCGCCGAAAAGGGCAAATTTCTAGTCTACACTTCGGAGCGTCTTGCGCTGTATTCAATGGACTTCAATGAAATCAGGTTCATCCCAGTCCCGCCTGAAGATGAAGAAGGCAGAGCCCTGAGCTCTTTGCGTCTTCCGACGGCAGGACCGTGCTGCTCAAGCGCCGAATAGCGAGCTACACTTACACGTTTACGCTCCTGGCGACCGAAACCTTGCAGCCTCTTGAAACATGGAGTGAAAGAGAGGACCGATTCACGCGCTATACCCTAAGCGGAGGAACCATCGTCAAGCTGGAAGACCCACCAACGCAACCACCGCAACGTCGCATTCTTATACGTACAAAGGGAACTGGATGGAGAGAGTTAGCGCCGAGCATCATGGGATGCCACTGGCCTACACTCGTAAACCCGAGCACCGTCGTGTTGTCTTCGTGTGATGGCCTGGCTGTGCTTTCAGCCGATGGCCGCGTACTTTTCACTGACAAGCTGCAAAGGAAGCTCTTCACCTGGTCTGATGGTGCCGTCACGTCTGCTGGCGGCCAGCACCTCGCGGTCCTGTCCTACAAAATGAAGGGACTCACTATTCCCAGACTCGACATGTACGCCTACCCTTCTGCTCAAAGCTTGGTCGTTTACGACGTGAGCAATGGGGGGCCCGTTTACACTTTAAAGAGCAAGTCTCTGTCCGCCAACCGCGTTTGGCTTGGTTTGTCCCCTGATGGCTCAAGGATTGCCGTGCTGGCCAAACGCGTGCTAGAGGTCTACCAAGCGCCCGGCCAAGGCCTGCCCCGCAGTAACCCGGCGTCTACCTTTGCCGCCAAGGCGAAGGTTGGACGCAAATCACCAACTCGGCACAGCTGCCTTGGGCGGGTCGGGGCTTCAGCCCCGACATCAACCGTGTCACGCGTTTCTCTACCTTACATTACTGCCGTAGGCCGTCGCGGAGGTCGTCAGACCCGAGTGACAAGAAGATCCCTCAGGGCTGAAGCCCGAAGGTCGGGGGAGGTCAAATGGCGGGGTTGAAACCCCGCCCCGCCAAGAATGGAAAAGGGACAGCCAGGTTGTCCTCTTTCAGGGCTTCGATGTAGGCCTGGACGGCTTCGCGGATGTTCTCAATCGCTCTCTCGCGCGTCTGACCCTGGCTCACACAGCCGGGCAAACTCGGACACTCCGCCACCCAAAAGCCATCGTCCCCGCGATAGAGAACCACCTGCCTCATTTGTTCACCTCCGAGGCAATGGTAGTTGGCGCTGCCGCAAAGCGCAACTCAATCTGTATTCATCTGTGGTTTCACATTCCACCAGGCGGACGAAAGTAACACCGGAGAGTTGCCGCAGGGCTTCGACCACGGCTTCCGGCACCGGGTTATCCACGCGCACGATCGCAACAGTTTCGGCCCGCCTTGCGAGCCCCAGCCGCCGCTTGCCCAGAATGAGAGAGACAAGTATTCTACTGGAAACCGGCGGTGGGGGAAGAAGGAGCCCCAAGAAACCATGAGTTTCGCCGAGCGTATTCAGGCAGAGCTCACCGCGGCCATGAAGGCCAAGGAGGAATTGCGCCTGCTCGTGCTGCGCCTGCTGAAGACGGCACTGCACAACCGCCGTATCGAAAAAGGGGCGGAGCTCGACGACCCCGAGGCCCTGGCGGTCGTCAAGACGCTCATCAAGCAGCGCCGCGAAGCCTCCGAAGAATTCCGCAAAGGCGGCCGCGCTGACCGCGGCGCTGAGGAAGAAAAGGAAATTGCGCTGCTCGAAACCTATCTTCCCGCAGCCGTGAATGAAGAAGTCATTCGCGCTGCCGTCGAGGAGGCCGTCAAAGAAACCGGCGCGGCCACTTCGAAGGACATGGGCAAGGTGATGAAATCCGTGATGGGACGCTTCGCCGGTCAGAACGTGGACGGCAAACGCGTCAACGACCTCGTGCGCCAGCGGCTCTCGGGGTAGCGCCCGGCCCGCCGGAGTTCCTTTGAAACCTTCTGACCTCATCTCGGTAAGATTCACCGAGTACCTGGCCCAATTGGCCGACCTGCGCCCGGTGCGCCACCAGCCGATGACCCTCCGGGAACTCGTGGGTCTGGTGCTGACCAGTACTGGCAAGCAGCCCGGCCGCGTGCGCGAGCGCCTGCGCGGCGGCACGTGCGACTACAACATCTACCGCTATTGGTGGGACAGCTTGGAGATTGACCCCACCACCCTCGAGCGTATCCTGGCTGAGTTCCCCAACCCCGACCCCGACCGCCCCTTCCGTCCCCAGGCCTGCCTCTGGGCCCGCCTCTCCGACAGCTACAAGCCCGTCCCTCATCAACTCCTCCTTGAGAAAAAAGAAGTGGCGCGGCGCCGCTGGTTCCGCAGCCAGAGTTTCTGGGACTTTCTCCTGGACTTTGCTCGCTCCCAGCCGCTCGCCTACCGCGAATATTCCTTCTATTACCGCGCCGACCTCTACCATACCGAATTGGCCCTCACCGATCGCCTCCTGTTGCTCGAGGCCGCCCGCCGCCTCGCCCACCGTGCCCTGGCACGTCAGCTTGGGCGGGGAGAGGAGTGGGCCTCGCTCGAGCTGGCCTGCCAGCGCCCCCAAGACCTTGTCAGATAATCAGGGTAAAAATTACCCCTCGCCAATCCCGTGAAAATAAACCAGTAA
>JBOGNW010000181.1:0-6835 GCA_050747425.1 Candidatus Acidiferrales bacterium | reverse complement strand
GCTGCGCCGCCTGCTCAAGCGCGAGCCGGTGAACACGGTGGGGTTGCGCCGCCAGGTGGCCGCCGCCGCGCTCGCCGCCAACCGCTATCCCTTCTAACAATTTGGTGTCTCGCCCGCCGATTCCCTGTGTGTGGCTCGAAGAATTGGCGGCAGGTTACCTGCGCCAGTACGAAACCATACGGGCCGAGCAACGGAGCGGCTTTTGGGGCTATGCGTTCACGCCGGGAGGCCGCCGCAGGCAGGTCGGGTTTCTAGTGGGGTTTTTGATCGGGGAGCCGAAGCTGGCCGCCCGGACTCGAGTCGCCGTGCATTTACCCGAGTGTGCGGTGGGCGCCTTCGTGCGCCCGGCGGGCTCGCGGCTTCATCAACGGCTGGTGCGCCAAAAGGCCAGCCCCTTCCGGCGCGGCTTCGAGCGGCTCTCGAAATACAGCGCCCGGCGCCCCCGCTTTGAGTTCTACGAAAACGACTGGCGCGCCATCCTCCGCCACGTGCCGCTAGCGGCTTTCCCACCCGGGGAGGAAGAGAAATACGCGCGCAATTTTTTCATCGAATCGCTGGCCTTACTGGTGCGGAGCGGGCTGCCCGACGCGCTTAGCGGTTGAACGAGCGCCAGAAGGAAGCTTCGTCAATTTCCGGCAGCAGCGGCACAGCGTCGCGATTTTCTGGCTCCGGAGGCGACCAAGTGCGGTTGCGGTTTCGGAAGGCCCACAGCAGCACGCCAATAAACATGGAACCGGCAGGAAGAAGTAGGAACAGGATGGCGAGGTCGAAGGATTTCCGCCCCGTTTCATCGGTGCCGGCGGCGGCGGCACGGCACATGGCGCAACCCTGCGCGGCGAGGCCGGGGGCCAAGCTCAACAGCGTCAACGCCACGAGAATGAAGATGACTGCCCGCCGCACGCGTCTCTCCTAGGGCCTCATGTTATAGAGCCGGATGCTGTCGGGGAAGAAGAAAGCCAGAATCAGGACGAGACACAAAACCAGCACCGGCACCAGCGTGAGGAACAGGCTGAAGCGCTCGAAGCGCAGATGCATGAAGTAAGCCATAATCAGGCCGGCCTTGATGACCGACAGGCCCATCAGCAGGGTTAGCATCAGGCGCGGCTCGAGGTGAATGTAGGCCAGGTAGACCTCGACGCCGGTTAAGGCCAGCAGCCATCCCCAGACCCATAGATAGAGTCGCGGCCCCGCGGCGGCATGGGCGTCCTGCGCAGCAGCAGTCATAGTCGCTCGCTCCTCAGCCGATCTTGACCGACATCAGATAAACCAGCGGAAAGATGAACATCCATACCAGGTCAACGAAGTGCCAGTAGAGCCCGCTGACCTCTACGTCCTCGGAAGAAAATTTCTTGGCGCCGAACCCCAGGGCGATGATGCCCAGGTAAATTACCCCGATGATGACGTGCAGCATGTGCATCCCCGTCAGGCCGAAGAAGGTGCTGCCGAACAGCGGTGTATCCGGCCACTCCGGCCAGGGGGTATGCCAGGGACGCAGTCCCTCGTGGATGAGGTGGAACCATTCGCGCGTGTGCAGGCCCACGAAGGCCAGCCCGCCGGCTATGGTGGCCAGCAGCCACCAGACCGTCCGGCGGTGGTCGTGGCGATGAGCGGCCGCCACCGCCATCACCATGGTAAGGCTGCTGGAGAGCAGGCAGAAGGTCATCACCGTGGCATAGGTAACTGCCGGGTTGAAAGGAAACGGCGTGGGCCAGTTGGGCGTGGCCAGGCGCAGGTAGCTATAGGCCATCAGCAGCGCCGAGAAGGTCAGGGAGTCGGAGATAACAAACAGCCACATTCCCAGCTTCTTCGAGCCCGTGGCATAGGGGGCCACGCCCCCGCCCCAGCGCGACTCAACTGCCGCTTCTGTGCCAGCATTCGCCATGGTCATTGCCCCAGAAGGAGGAGTAGCAACAGGTAGACCCACAAGCCGCCCATGAAGTGCCAGTAGACACCGGCCACCCGCGCCGCCGTCGTTTGGCTCAAGCGGGCGTCCTCGCGTCGCGGGCGAAAGCCCACGACGCTAAGTGCAATCACCCCGCCCAGCAAGTGCAGCCCGTGTGAGCCGGTGAGAACGTAGAAAAAAGAGCTGCTGGGGTTGCTGGCGAGATAGACGCCGGCCGCGGCCAGTTGCTGCCAGGCGATGAGTTGTCCCGCTAGAAAGCCCAGGCCCAGCGCGGTGGTCAGGGCCCACCAGCGCTGGAAGCGGCCGCGCTCGCCGCGCCGCAACTCGCGCCGCGCCCGCTCCAGCGATACGCTGCTGGCCAGCAGAAGCGCGGTGTTCAGCCAGAGAATCGGCGGCAAGGGAAACGCCACCCAATCGTCGGCCAGGCCCTTGCGCACAATGAAGGAACTGGTCAGGGCCAGGAAGAACATGGTAATGGCCGCCAGCGCCAAGATGATGCCGGTCAGGTAGGCGTGTTGCGGCATGGCTGGCAGGGCCGCGCCGCCGCCGTTGCCGCCCGACCGCGGCTCATCGGGGCCATGCTCGTCGTGGCCGACGTCAGTCAGTTCCAGTTCTTCGGTGGCGGTCTTGGCTGTCATTGGCGGCCGATCCTAGTGACCCGCCCCTGTCCCCGCTCCGTCGGGGATATGCTGGGGGACGAAATCTTTTTCAGCGCCCGGCACGCTGTATTCGTAGGGCCCGCGGTAGACGCTGGGGTAGTGCCCGGCGAAGTTGTCGTGCGGGGGCGGGGAGGGCACGGTCCACTCGAGCGAGGTGGCCTCCCAGGGATTGATCTCCGCCTTCTTGCCCTTCCACAGGCTCCAGAAAAAGTTCAGCAGGAAAATGAACTGGGCGGCCATGGTGAGCAGGGCGGCGATGGTCATGAAGGTGTGCACGGGCTGGAGCGGCTGCAGGAAGTTCACCGCCGTGGTGTCGGGGTAGCGCCGCGGGTGCCCGGCCAGGCCAATGAAGTGCATGGGCATGAAAATGGCGTAGACGCCGATGAAGGTTAACCAGAAGTGCAGCTTGCCCAGCGGCTCATTCATCAGTCGCCCAAACATCTTCGAGAACCAGAAGTAGGTCCCGGCAAAAATGCCGAAGATGGCGGCCACACCCATGATGATATGAAAGTGAGCCACCACGAAGTAGGTGTCGTGCAAGTAGATATCCACGGTCGGCTGCGCCAGGAATATCCCGCTCAATCCGCCGGTGACGAACAGAGAAACGAAACCGATGGCGAACAGCATAGCGGTGGTGAAGCGGATGCGCCCGCCCCAGAGCGTCCCAATCCAGTTGAAGGTCTTGATGGCCGAGGGCACGCCGATGGACATCGTCAGCAGCGAAAAAGCGAAGGCGCTGTAGGGACTCATGCCGCTCATAAACATGTGGTGGCCCCAGACCATCAGCCCGAGGAAGGCGATAGCGGTGAGCGCCAGCACCATGGCGCGGTAGCCGAAAATGGGTTTGCGCGAAAAAGTGGAAATCACGTGGGAGACCACGCCCATCCCCGGCAGGATGGCGATGTAGACCTCGGGGTGGCCGAAGAACCAGAACAGGTGCTGCCAGAGCAGCGGCGAGCCGCCCTTGTGGGGAATGATCTGGTCGCTGACCACCAGGCCTCCGGGGATGAAGAAGCTCGTGCCCGCGTGGCGGTCGAGCAGCAGCAGGACGCCGGCGGCGGCCAGCACCGCGAATCCCAGCAGCGCCAGGATGGCGGTGATGAACCACGCCCAGCAGGTGAGCGGCATGCGCAGCAGCGACATCCCGCGCGCCCGCAAGTCCACCACAGTGGTGATGAAGTTCAGCGCTCCCATCAGCGAAGCGGCGCAGAAAAAGACGATGCTGACGATCCACAGCGTCTGCCCCAGGCCCAGGCCCGGACCGGCAATCTGGCCGAGGGCGCTCAAGGGCACATAACCGGTCCAGCCGCTGATGGGCGCGCCGCCGCTGACGAAAAAGGCCATTAGAAGAACAACAAACGCGACAAAGGTGAACCAAAACGACAGCATATTAAGCACGGGGAAGGCCATATCGGCGGCCCCGATTTGGATGGGCAGGAAGTAGTTGCCGAAGCCGCTCTGCGGGGCAGTGGTGAGCACGAAGAAGACCATGATAGTGCCGTGCATGGTCATCAGCGCCAGGTACTGCTCCGGGGTCATGGCGCCGAAGAGCGGCACGTCCTCGGTGGGCCAGGCGAGATGGAAGCGCATCAGCGCGGAGAGGTACATCCCCACAAACACCGCCACCAGCGCCAGCAGGAAGTATTGAATGCCGATGACCTTGTGGTCGGTGCTGAAGATCCAGCGGCGGATAAAGCCTTTCGGCGCCTCGTGCACGGCAACGTGGGCTTCGGTAGCCATTCCTCTCCTCTCCGCAGAAGTCCTCTAGAAACTCAGGGCGCGGCCTCCTTGACGAGCCACCGTTCATACTCGGCCGGCTCCAGGACTTTCAGCACGGTGCGCATGCGGTGATGCCCCAGGCCGCAGAGCTCGGCGCAGGTCACTTCGTATTCGCCGACCTTGGTCGCCATGAAGTGCATGCGAATCACCAGCCCGGGCACGGTGTCCTGTTTGAAGCGCAGCTCGCGCACAAAAAAGCTGTGGGTGACGTCTTTCGCCTTCAGCAGCACCACCACTTCGCGGTTCACCGGCACGGCCATGGTCGGCACCACCAGGTCGTCTTTGGCCGCCGGGTCGTTGGGGTCTAGCCCCACGAAATTCCCCGCGCCGTCGTTGATGTATTCCGGCGCTATCCGGCCGAACTGGCCGTCGGGGCCGGGGTAGCGAAAGTTCCACTGAAACTGCTGCCCGGTGATTTCCACCACCAGGGCGTTGGGAGCGGCCGCCTGGGCGTGGTAGGTGACCCAGGCGTTTTCCGCGGCAATGCCCAAGCCGACGAAGAGAATCAACGTGGCGGCCGTCCACAGGGCTTCGAGGGTGTTGTTGCCGTGCGAGTAGTGGGCGCGGCCCCCCCGGTCGCGGTAGCGAACCAGGGCAAAGGCCAGCCCCAACTGGGAGAGAAGGAAGACGAGGCCCGTAATCCACAGCGTGCGTGTGAACTGCTGGTCAATGGACTGGCCGAGCGGGGACACCGATTCCGGGAACCACCAGGTGCGCGCGGCGAAAAAATAAATGGTGGAGAAGGTCAGGATAACCAGCAGCAGAGCAAACAGGGCCGCCACGGAGGCGGAACCCCGACCGGATGCGTGGTTTCTCATCGTCTGTGGTGCGCCTCGCGAGGGGCTTGTCCTTGGCCGCTCTCGCACGGCTTCGAGCGACCCCGGGGCCGGGTCAGGAAATGATGTGGTGCCAACAATGGTTCCAGAGGTCCGAGTCTACCCCCGCGCTTTTTCTCTGTCAATCGCCGTCGCGCGGGCCTCCCTGCGCTCCTTCCATCTTGACACTGCGGGCGAGACGCCGCACCATACTGGCCTCCCATGGCTGGCTTCGACAAACGCATCATGCCGCGCCTGCCCGTCAGCGCGGGCAACTACGTTATCTACACCGAAGGCTCCGGCGGCATCCGAGACATCAGTCTCGGCGGGGTGTTCATCGAGGACAGCGCCCCGCTCTCCGAGGGAACGGTTTTCAGCTTCGACCTGCGCCTGGGGAATACGGATGTTCCCGTTCGCGGCGTGGTGCGGCGCATGGTTCCCGGAGTGGGGATGGGCGTGCAGTTTCAGAACCTTCCTCCCGCGACCCAAACGCGGTTGGAGCGGTTCCTGGCCAGCATGGAGGGGGCGAAGAAGTCAGCTTCCCCCAGCTCTAAGCCGAAGCGTTGAGCAGCCTGCCTGCGATAGAAACGGAAGAGGCGCTGCGCGTCTCGCTGCGCGCTCGGCTCGCCCAGGGGCGCCGGCGCACCGACGAGCTGTTCGCGCTTCTGCGCCCTCCGGCCCTCTACGACCGGCCCATCCCCGAATGGCACCGCATCGTTTTCTACCTCGGGCACTACGAAATTTTTGACTGGAACTTGATCTGCCGCGACGCCGCCGGGCAAGATTCTGCGCAGCCAGAGTTCGACGAGCTCTTTCGCATCGGCTTTCCCGCCGCCAACGACCGCCGCACCGACCCGCCCGGCGATTGGCCTTCCGAAGACGTCATCCGCCGCGCCAACCAGCGCTGGCGCGCGGACGTGGACGCCTGCCTCGACACCGTTTCCTTTTTCAGCCCGCCCCACCCCTACTTCCGCCAGGGCTACGCCTTCCAGTACGCCATCGAGCACCGCCTGATGCACGCCGAGACGCTGACTTACAAGCTCCACTGCCTGCCCCTTGAGAGCATGATTCCCCCGCCGCACAAGCTGGAGCTCTCGGCGCCGGTCGTCAAGCGCCGTCAGATCGCAATACCGGCGGGGCGGGCCACGCTCGGGCTTGAGCGTGCCGAGAACAACGTCTTCGGTTGGGACAACGAGTACGAAGGCCACACCGTTGACGTCCCCGCCTTCGCCATCGACTCCCACAACGTCACCAATGCCGACTTTCTCGCTTTTGTGCGCGTCGGCGGCTACCGCGAGCGCTCGCTGTGGTCGGAGGCCGACTGGACGTGGAAAGAGGCGCAGGGGCTCGAGCACCCGCTCTTCTGGGTGCGGTGCGGCGACGCCTGGCACTACCGAACCCTGTTCGAGGAAATTCCTTTGCCGCTCGCCTGGCCGGTCTTTGTTACGCAGGCTGAAGCCGCCGCCTACGCGCGCTGGGCAGGGAAGTCACTCCCCAGCGAAGCGCAGTTCCACCGCGCCGCCTACGGCACCCGCGACGGGCGGGAGCGGCTCTTCCCCTGGGGCGACGAGTGGCCCGCGGCGCAGCACGGCAATTTTGATTTCCAGCACTGGGCGCCGGTGCCGGTGGGAAGCCATCCGGCAGGCACGAGCGCTTTCGGCGTGGCCGACCTGGTGGGC
>JBOGNW010000180.1:0-6590 GCA_050747425.1 Candidatus Acidiferrales bacterium | reverse complement strand
GGTTCCCTGCTCCGCGATCAAGTGATTGTTGTAACCGGCAAGCACATCACCTCGGTCAGCCCGGCGAACTCGGCCACGTTGCCCGCCCACGCTGAAGTCGTTGACCTGTCGAATGCCGTCTGCCTGCCCGGGCTGATTGACATGCACACCCATCTCGTTGGCGACGCCTCTGTCTACGACTCCGCCGAGCCGCTGAAGAAAAGCGCCGCCCAGATGGCCTTCCAAAGCATCCGTAACGCCCGCGCCACCCTGATAGCGGGCTTTACCTCCGTCCGCGACCTCGGAACTTATCGCGCCTTTGTAGACGTGGCCTTGCGCGACGCCATCGAGCAGGGCATCGTCCCCGGCCCGCGCCTCCAGCCCGCCGGCGCTTACGTCACCATCCTCGGCGGCGCCGGCGACCTGACCGGCTTCGCCGCTGACATCGAGCTGCCCCGCGAGCTGCGCTTCGGCGTGGCCACCGGCCCCGACCAGGTGCGCGAGCGTGTGCGCGAAATCATCCGCCACGGCGTAGGCGTCATCAAAGTGCTGGCCACCGGCGCCGTGCTCACGCCCGGCAGCCAGCCGGCTGCACAGGAGTTTACCTACGAGGAGCTCCGCGCCGCGGGCGAAGAGGCGACGCACGCCGGCCTCAAAGTCGCTGCCCACGCCCACAGCGCCGCGGGGGCCAAGGACGCCATCCGCGCCGGCGTGGCCTCCATCAAGCACGGCAGCTTTCTCGACGACGAAGCTCTGCAAATGATGAAGGACGCCGGCACTTTTCTGGTACCTGATATGTACGACCACGAAGTCATCATGCAGAGCAAAGCCCGCGGCTACCTGGACGAGTTTCTCGAGAAAGAAGAGATTGCCGGCGAAGCGCAGAAGAAAGTTTTCCGCCGCGCCCTCGAGCTGGGCGTGCGCATCGCCTTCGGAACCGACGCTGGCGTGATTCCCCACGGAGACAACGGCCGCCAGTTCGCCACCTACGTCGCCAACGGCATGACCCCGCTCCAGGCGCTGCGCAGCGCCACCACAGAAGCCGCCGAGCTGCTGGGCTGGCAAGACCGTCTCGGAACGCTCGAGCCGGGCAAGCTGGCGGATATCATCGCCGTGCACGAGAATCCGCTCCAACAGATCAATACACTCGAGCGCGTAGTGTTTGTCATGAAAGACGGCCGGGTGTATAAGAATAACCTTGAGAAACCTGCGGAGGGGCTGAAATGAATTTCCGGAAACTGGTTTTCCTGGCATTGGTGGTTGGCGTCTGCCTGTTGACAGCGGCGGGACGGGTACGCGCCGAGGGCAAGGCCGCGAGCGTCAAGGGCTACGTGCTCGACTCGGCCTGCGCCTTCATCAAGGACCTGAAAAAGCCGGTCAGCACCCAGTGCGCGCTGGCCTGCGCCAAAGCCGGCTCGCCGTTGGTAATTCTGGCTGACGACGGCACGCTCTATTGGCCCATCTCGGAGTCCATGCCAGCCACGGGGCAAAACGAGCGCTTGATGAAATTCGCCGGGCAGAAGGTCGTCGCCACGGGAAAGGTTTTTGAGAAAGGCGGCTCGCGGGCGCTGCTGATTGAAAACATCGCCGCCGTGCCCGGGAAGTAAGCTTTTCGTTCCTACGGTTTCCGGTAAACGAGCGCGCCGTCCACAAAGGTCATCAAGACCTGCACGTTCTTCAGCTCGTCCGGCGGGATGGCGAGCACGTCGCGGTCCACCACGATGAAATCGGCCAGCTTGCCGGGCTCGAGCGAGCCTTTGCGGTCTTCTTCCCAGCCGATAGTCGCGCCGTTGCGCGTGTAGAGCGTCAGCACCTCGGGAACGGTCAGCCTCTCCTCGGGTGCCAGAATTTCTCCCGTGTTGATTTCGCGGCGAACCACCCCCGCCCAGATGCCCCACCAGGGGCTGATGGGCGTCACCGGCACGTCGGAGCCGCCGCCGGCAATGATGCCGTTCTCAACGTAGGACTTCCCCGGATACGACCAGCGCACGCGCTCCGGCCCGTAGCGCAGGAACCAACTGCCAATCCAGTAGGCGAAGGGCGGGTCGCCGTCCACCAGCACGTTCAGCTCGCGCAGCCGCTTCTGGATGGCCGGGGTTGAGATGCCGCAGTGCACGATGCGAAAGCGCGGCGCCGTGAGCGCGAGCGCTTTCATGGTGGCGGTGTAGGAATCGAGCACCTGGTCAATGGCGCGGTCGCCGATGGCGTGCGTGGTCAGTTGCCAGCCGGCGGCGGCCAGCAGCCGGTGCGCCTTCTGCATATCCTCGGTTTTCCAGATGAGCAGGCCGAAATTCTCCGGCTCGCCTTCGACGGCCGGGGGATAGATGGCGACCGTGCGCGCCGCCATCCCGCCATCGGCGAACATCTTGACCGCCCCGAGTTTGAGCGAGTCATCCCCGAAGCCGGTGTGCAGCCCCTGGGCGGCCAACTGCTCGGCTTCGGCAACAGTGCTCACCACCGGCGACATCTGCACGCGCAGCCGCAGCCCGCCGCTCCGCCGCGCCTCCTGATAGGCGCTCATGTCGGCGGGCGAGAGCGAGATGTCGTGGATCGTCGTCAGGCCAACCTTGAGGGCTTCCTCGGACACCAGCTTGGCGGCGCGCACCGCCAGGTCAGGCGGGTCGCCCGGCAGCAGCCGCCACACCAGCGCCATGGCATTGTCTTTGAGGATGCCGGTCGGTTCGCCCGCCGCGTCGTGCTCGATGACGCCGCCTTCGGGTGTAGGCGTCTCGCGCGTGACGCCGGCGCGCTCGAGCGCCGCGCTATTCGCCACCGCCAGGTGCCCGCTGACGTGGAGGAGATAAACGGGATTCTGCGGTGAGGCGGCATCGAGGTCGTGGCGGGTAAGGTAGCGCCGCTCCGCCAGCCGAGAATCCGACCAGCCCACGCCCGTCACCCACGCGCCCGCCCCGCGCGCCGCCGCTCGCTCGCGCACCAGGCGCACGACATCGGCGACGCTCTGCACGTTGGGGTAAGTCAAGTCCAACTCATTGCGGACGATGTTTTTGCCCCAGTCGAGCGCGTGGGTGTGAACGTCAATCAAACCGGGAAGCACCGTCTTGCCGCCGAGATCGAGGGTCTCCGTGTTCTGGCCCGCGCAGGCGGCGACTTCTTCGTTGCTCCCCACGGCCACCACTTTGCCGTCACGCACCGCCAGCGCCTGCGCGATGCGCTGCGCGCCATCCATGGTGACGATGTTGGCGTTGCGCACCACCAGGTCGGCCCCCTGGCAGTCTCTCGGTTCGGCGGCGCGCCCCTGAACGCCAGCAGCCAGGAAGAGACACAACACCCAAAGGAAACGGTTATTCCTCATCGCTCTCTCCATGTCCGCTTGGATTGTGCCGCGGGCGACTTTACTGCCGCTGAGACAAAATAGAAACCAGATTCGAGCGCAGCCGCGGCAGAAAAGGATAAGCGGTGATTTGTCCGCGGAAGGCGGTGTCCCAGCGCCCGGGAACCATCGCACCGCACGAGGGGCACGACCCTTTCGCCGTGAGGTGATATCCGGTAATCAAGTAGCCGTAGCGCTCGATGAGCAGCGCGTGGCAGCTCGGGCAGCGCGTGTTTTCAAGATCGCCCACTTCGCCGGGGAGGTTCCCCGGGTAGATGTACCGCAGCCCCGCCTGCTTCCCGATGTCCGCCGCGCGCAGCAACATCTCGGGCGTGGTGTTCTCCGGGTCAGTCATTTTGTAGTCTTTGTGGAAGGCGGTGACGTGCCAGGGAATGTCGGGCGAAACGCCGGCGATAAACGCCGTCAAACGCGTCACTTCGTCATCGGAATCATTGAAGCCGGCGATGAGCAGCGTGACGATTTCCACCCAGAAGCCCATCGCGTGCAGACGGCGAATGGTTTCGAGAATGGGCTCGAGACGCCCACCCAGTTGCCGGTAGTGGCGGTCGTCGAAGCTCTTGAGGTCAACTTTGTAGAGGTCAACCCAGGGCCGCAGGTAGTCGAGCACTTGCGGCGTGCCATTGCCGTTGGAGACGAAGCCGGTCACCAGCCCCGCGCGCCGCGCTTCTTTGAAGACCGCCACCGCCCACTCGCTGGTAATCAGCGGCTCGTTGTAGGTGCTGACGATGGCCTTGGCGCCCAGCTTGAGGGCTTCCTCGACCAGCCCCTCGGGCGTTACCCGCACCGGCGAGACGACGGCCGTGGGGTCGCGCAGCGCTTGCGACGTCACCCAGTTCTGGCAATAGCCGCAGTGCAGGTCGCAGCCCAGCATCCCGAAGCTGTAGGCCAGCCCGCCCGGATAGGCGTGAAAGAAAGGCTTCTTCTCGATGGGGTCGCACTGCACCCCGCCCACGTACCCCCAGGGAACATAGAGCTTCCCGCCGCGATTGAAGCGAACCTTGCAGACCCCGGCCTGGCCATCGGGGATGGGGCAGCAGTGCCCGCAGGCAAAGCAGCGCAGGCGGTTGCGGTCGAGCGCTTCGTAGAGCTCGCCCTCGCGCACCTTTTGGTAGAGAACATCCTGCAAGGTAGCGACGCCCATGCTCACTCCTAACACAAATTCTATCGCCGTCGTGAAGGCGGGTCAACCGCCCCGCGCGTTGACTTGCCCCCCTGCCCGCACTACCATCTTTGCGGCGGTGTTCTCCTATGCTCGGCCAGGTAGTTTCCCACTATCGCATTTTGGAAAAGCTGGGCGGCGGCGGCATGGGAGTGGTTTACAAGGCTGAAGACATCAAGCTCGGCCGCCGCGTGGCCATCAAGTTCCTGCCGCCCGACTTAACCCGCGACCCGCAGGCGGTCGAACGCTTCCAGCGCGAGGCGCGCGCCGCCTCCGCCTTAAACCACCCCAACATCTGTACCATTCACGACATTGACGAGCACAACAGCCAGCCCTTCCTGGTGATGGAGCTGCTCGAAGGTCAGACTCTCAAGCACGCCATTGCCGGCCGGCCCCTGGACGTCGAACAGATTCTGGAGCTGGGCTTGCAAATCGCCGACGCGCTCGACGCCGCCCACTCCAAGGGAATCGTCCATCGCGATATCAAGCCCGCCAACATTTTCTTGACCAAACGAGCTCACGCCAAAATCCTTGACTTTGGCCTGGCCAAGCTGCTCCCGCAGCCCAAGCCAGCAACGCAAGTCGCTGGCGCTTCCGTCCTTCCCTCGGCGTTGGCCACGGCCACCGGCACCATTTCCGAGCAGGACCTTACCAGCCCGGGCGTCGCCATGGGGACCACCGCCTACATGTCCCCCGAGGCGGCGCGGGGGGAAGAAGTGGACGCCCGCACCGACCTCTTCTCCTTCGGCATGGTGCTCTACGAAATGGCCACCGGTCGGCCTCCTTTCGCCGGCAGCACCTCGGCGGTGATTTTCGACGCCATCCTCAACCGCGCTCCCACGCCGGCGGCGCGCCTGAATCCAGGGCTACCACCCGAGATTGATCGCATTATCAACAAGGCGCTCGAAAAGGAACGTGACGTACGCTACCAGAGCGCCGCCGAGCTGCGCGCCGACCTCAAGCGCTTGAAGCGCGACACCGACACCGCGCGCACGCCCGCCGCTGGCGTCGAAGCCCTGCCGCGGCCCCGGCCCCGACGGGCGATGCTCGCGGCAGCGGGGCTGGTTGTAATCCTTGTGGCTGTCCTCGCCGGCGTTGCTTTGCTTCGCTGGACGAGGCCGACACCCCCGCCGCGCATCGAATACGTGCAACTGACCGATTTCACCGATTCGGTCACCTCGCCCGCGCTTTCACCCGACGGGCGAATGCTAGCCTTCATCCGCGGCCCCGATACCTTTTTCGGCCCCGGGCAGGTCTACGTCAAGCTGCTGCCCGACGGAGAGCCGGTGCAATTGACGCGGGATGACCGGCTGAAAATGAGCCCGGTGTTCTCCCCGGATGGCTCGCGCATCGCTTACACCGTGCCCTGGGACACCTGGGTGGTTCCGGTGCTGGGCGGTGAGCCCCGCTCGATGCTGCCCAACGCCTCTGGCCTCTCCTGGATCGGTGGCGGACGCCTGCTGTTTTCTGAAATCAAAAGCGGCATCCACATGGCCGTGATCACTGCCAGCGAGAGTCGCGCTGACTCGCGCGACATCTATCTCCCGCCGCACGAGCGCAGCATGGCCCACCGTTCCTATCTTTCGCCGGACGGCCAGTGGGTGCTGCTGGCCGAGATGGACAACGTCGGCTGGTTGCCCTGCCGGCTGGTGCCTTTTGACGCCAGCTCGTCCGGCGCCTCTGTCGGCCCGGCCGGCGCCAAATGCACCTCCGCCGCCTGGTCGCCCGACGGCCAGTGGATGTATTTCAGCTCGGACGCCGGCGGCAGCTTCCACCTCTGGCGCCAGCGCTTCCCCGAGGGCGCGCCCGAGCAGCTCACCTTCGGTCCTGCCGAAGAAGAAGGCATCGCCATTGCCCCCGACGGGCGTTCGCTCATCGCCTCGGTCGGCGCCCGACAGAGCACCCTGTGGATTCACGACGGCCAGGACGAACGCCAGCTCTCCTCCGAAGGCTCCATCGTGGTCACGGCATTGGTGCCCGGTCTTTCCTACGCCTACTTCTCGACTGACGGCAAGAAGCTCTACTACCTGCGCCAGGGCGCCTCGCGAGCATTCGTCGCCGGGGAATTGTGGGTAGCCGATCTCGAATCCGGCCGCAACG
>JBOGNW010000179.1:0-4023 GCA_050747425.1 Candidatus Acidiferrales bacterium | reverse complement strand
CTTCCAGCCAGCGGGCTTCCTCTGAGGCAAAAATCTCCAGCGGCAACCCTTCGCTCTGCGTCGAGCCCAGCAGCACGGTGTAGCGCCCATCGGCCGCGAGCTCCACGTTCTGCGTCTCCAGCCACAGCGGGGCGCCGCCCCTCTGCTCTTTGTAGAGAGCGAAGGTAATTCCGAGCACACCCGTGCCTTGCGGGCCGTGCGCGTCGCGCAGCACGCCGCTGTAGCGGATGAGACGCAACACCGCCGCCTCGGCCACCGGCCCAGGCTTCTCCTTGGCCGGGGTTTCGGGTTCGGCTTTGACCGGGCCGCGCACCGCCTCGGACGAGAGTTCCCTCGGCACCGGCGCCTGCGCGCTGAGGCTCAGCACCGCCAGCGAGAGCAACAGGAAAATGGGAAGGGTTTTCATGGTAGCACCCCACGCGAAAGAATGGGTCCAATTGGCGCGAGAGTAGCAAGGCCCGGCGAGTGAGTCAACAGGAGTGGCGGTGAGGGGCAACCTCAGGCGCTAAAGCCCCGGTGTTTTGGAGGAGTTTCGGCACGGTTTCCCGCACAAAGCGTGGGATCTCCGCTCTGCTCCGAAAAGCCGTGCCCTTCCCGGCTCTTAAATAATCTCGCTGACGGTCCGCACCGGCTCGACGCGGCGAAGCTTCTGCTCGAACCTCTGGTGCATCCGCATCTCTTTCTGCTCGATCTGCTGGCGCAACTCCTCTTCGCGCTGCTGCATTTCCTGCTCGATTAGCTGGCGGTGCTGCTCGCACTGCTCTTCCTGCGCGCGCCGCTGCTCTTGCTGAGCCTCGAGCATCTCCTGCAGCGCCTGTACCTGGGCTTCTTCGGCCTCCGCCACCGCCGCCGTGATGTCCTCATCGTTATCGCCGAAGTAATACTGGTAGCCGGTCTCTCCGGCCACGCCGCGGCGTGCCGGCCGCTCCGGCTCTTCCAGCTCGACCTTCACTGTCTGCTCGCTGCGATTGCGCACGATGGTGAGTGTGGCCTGCCGGCCCTCGCGCGAGCGGCGCAGGGCCCGGCGCAGGTCGCCCACGTCGGAAATGCCTTCGTCATCAATGCGAATGATAACGTCGCCCGCCTTCAAGCCCGCTTTTTCGGCGGCGCTGGCGGTCATCACCTCGCGCACCAGCACGCCGTTGCCCTGCTTGACCCCGAAGTATTCCGCCAGTTGCGGGGTCAGCTCGTCGGCCGAGATGCCGAGTTGCGGACCACGCTGGAACAGTTCGAAGTTAAAGTCCGGCAGCGGCCCCACTTCGATCTTGGGGATGTTGATCTCGGGCATCTCTATGCGCCGCGACCTCTTCTCGGGGGTCACGGTGACGGTGCGCGTTTGCCCGCCGCGGCTCACCTGCACGCTCATCGCTCGTCCCGGAGGCGTCTCTCGCACCAGGCGTCCCAGGTGCTCGGCGCTGCGCACCCGCTCGCCGTCGAAGCTGAGGATGACGTCGTTGGCCTCCAGGCCGCCTTTGGCCGCCGGGCTGTCTTCCTCAACCTCTTCGATGAGGGCTCCGTATTCGCCAGGGAGCTTGAGCTCCTTGGCCTTCTCGGCGGTGACGTCGCCGATGCTGACTCCCAGCCGCGAGTGGCCGTCGAAGGCCATCGCCCAGGCCATTCCTCTTGGCCGGGCTCGCGGAGCTTTCTCGCTGGCCCCGCCCCCGGCGGGGCTGGCCAGCACCACCGCCACGGCGCCCACCAGCAAAAGACTGCCCACCACCAGCAGCCACCCTCTCATTGCACGCTTGCTCATCATGGTTATTTCCTTCCTTTCGAAGATTACTCCCGTCAAACCCGATTCGTCACAGCTGGTCCTGGTTCTCCCCCACGTAGATATTGCCGCGGATGGTGCGCAGGCGCGCCGGCACGCCGCCCCGCCCCAGCCGGGCGCGCAGCGTGGTTTCGCCGGGCACGGCGCGGGCCGAGAGCGCCAGGTCGCTTTCAATCTGTCCGGCCACGGTGCTCATTTCGAGATCCGCCTGGCTGCTCGCCGGCAGCAGCAGCCGCAGGTCGCCGTTGATGGTTTCCATCACCAGGCGCCCCGTCGGCTCCGGCAGGCGCCGCAGAGCGACGGTGATGTTGCCGTTGACGCTGTGAGCCGCCACGCTGCCCACCACTCCGGTTTCTTCGATGTGGCCGTTCAAGGTGCGGGCTTCCACCACGCCTTCCACGTCGCGCACCACCACGTCGCCATTGACGGTGCGCAGCTCTTCCAGGCGCACCTGCCGGGGGACGCGCAGGCGGTACTCCACTCTCACCGGCTCGGCGTTGCCTTGATAAACAGTCTGAATCCTCAACCAGTCGCGGCCTCGCTCTACCGCTACCTCGACCTCCGCCAGCCGCTCGTTCGTCCCGGCGGTCGCTTTGCGGACGCTCAATTCCACTTCGGCCCGGTCCCAAGCTTCGATCCAGATGGAGCCTTGCACGTTGGCGAGCGAAATCCGGCCGCCCGCTGGCAAGGGATAGTTGGTCGTCCAACTCTCCAGGCTGGCGGCCGCGGCCGGCAAGGCCACAACAGCCCAAAGCACCAGCAAGAGTAACGAGGCGCGGCGCGGCATGGTTATTCCTCCTCGGTGGGCGGACTGGGTGGCGTGGGCGGCTTCGGCGTGCGCATTTCGCGTTTCTCTTCGCGCCGCTTCTCCCGCTCGAACAAGCGCTTCCACAGCGACTCGTTCTTTTGCTGGAGCTGCTGCATCTCGGCCATGTCGAGGCGCCTGATCTCGATGCTGCCGGCGGTGGTGCGGATACGCAGCAACTCGCCGCCGCCGTTCAGTAGTCCCCGGGCGGCCACCGTGCGCGGCTGGAATTGGAAGCCCTGCTGGTCGCCCTGAACCTGAAGCGGGAAGTCGCTGGTGATGGTGTGGCCGCTGGCGTTTTCGATGACCGCGTCAATGGTCAGGGGCAGGTCGGCGGGCAGATAGACCTCCACGTCCCCGAAGGCGCTTTCCAGCATCGAGGCGACGAAGCTGGCGCGGTTGGCGGTGAAGCGCGCGCTGATTTTCCCGGCCACGGTCGCGGCGCGCACGCCGGTCGCTATGCGGTCGAGATAGATGCAGCCGCCGGCCGTTTCGGCCTGTACGGGCCCGCGCGTAGCGTCCAACTGGATGCTGCCGCCCGCCGTTTCGGCGCGCACGCTGCCGCCGGCCTCTCCGACGTGAATCTGGCCGCCGGCGGTTTCGGCGATGAGGTCGCCCCCCGAGGCGCGCACCACCACATCGCCCCCGGCTGTGGTCACCTGACCGGTGCCGGCGATTTTTCCGGCCACGATTTCTCCCCCGCTGGTTTCCAGCACGGCGTCGCCCTGGACGTCTCCGACGCGGATGCCGCCGCCGGCCGTGCGGACTTCGGCCCGCTGGCCGAGATTGCCGAGATAGATGCCGCCCCCGGCGGTTTCCACCCGCACCGCGCCGCTGATGTCGCCGCTGCGGATGCTGCCGCCCGCGGTGACCGCCTGCAACTCACCCTGCAATTGCTCGACTTCGATTTCGCCCCCGCTGGTTTCCACATCCAGGTTGAAGCGCAGCGGCACGCGCACGATGTAGTCCACTTTCAGGCGCAGCGAGTCGCGGCGCTTCCAGCGTCCGTATTTGTCCTTGGAGTCGGGCGTGGAGTCAGTCACGCGCCCGCGCAGGCTTACCCCGCCTCCCTCGAGCGAGCGCAGCCCCACCTCGAAGCGGCCCAGTTGGCGCCGCGCTTCCTCTTCGTCCGACGCGTAGGCGCGCAAACGCACCGTGCACTCCATCCGGTCGTTTTGTCCCACGCTAACCACGACGGAGCCGATGTCGGTGCGCAGCACCAGCCGCCCGCCCTCCGCCACCGGTGCGAAGCACCCCACGTGCTCCACCCAGGTGCGGCCTTCCCGCTCGATCTGGCCCCGCTCCACGCTGAGCGGCGGTTGCCCCGTCAGCGGCGAGGCCAGCGGCAGGCTCGAGAGTCCCACCACCAGGCAGGCGAGAAGCAGATGACGGTAACGCATTCGACTCTCCTAAAACTCCCCTCGGCTCAGCTCCCGCACCGCATTGG
>JBOGNW010000178.1:0-7516 GCA_050747425.1 Candidatus Acidiferrales bacterium | reverse complement strand
CTCGTGGTCTCGGGCGCCGCCAGCAACGAAAGTATTCGCGCGGCCACGGCGGCCAGGGTAACGATGTCATGGGCGTTGTGGCGAAAGACGGCCTCGAGCGGCTGCTCGCGGCCGTGGCGAAGGAAGTCAAAGTAGAGTCCGGGAATGTTCTCGCCGGGCACATCGTCCGGGCGCCGGTAGCCGAAGAGTTCTTGCTCGAGGTTGAGCAAGCGCAGCGAGCTGAAACGTCCTTTCCACAGCCGCCGGGCCGGATAGAGCAAATCTAAATGGAAGGCGGGTTCGAGAACAACGGATCGCCGGGCCAGGCGAAAGCGAGTTTCGAGCAGTGGCGCATCGAACTGCTTGCCGTTGTAAGTAACCAGCACCTTCGCTCCCCGCAGAAAAGGCTCCAGGGCAGCGAGAAGCGCACTTTCAGCCGCCAAATCGCGGAGAAAGAATTGGCGCAGCCGAAGCCCGCCCGGGACGAGTTGCGCGAGACCGACGAGGAAAGCGTAGGTGCCCGTGCCGCCCGCCAGGCCGGTAGTCTCCAGATCGAGAAAGAGCCAGTCGGTGAGCGACGGAAGGGAGCCTTCTGGCTCGGCCAGTAGCAGCGAGGCGATTTGTGGGTCGAGCGCCGGCAAGTGCGGGAGCCCGGGGCGCGCGGTAAGCGGCACGACCTCCTCGCGCACAGAGTAACCCTCGCCGGCGAGGAACACGGGTCTGGTGCGGGGCGTCACGGACAGCGGCGCGCGCGCCGCCGCCAGGCCTGCCAGCCGCTGGCGCAGGCTGAGCATCATTGCTTCAAGAGACGCAGGAGAATTTCTCGCGCCACGGCTTTGCCGTTCTTGCCCACTTCGCCGGCGGGGCCGACGCAGGAAGGACACCCGGCCGCGCAGGGGCACTGCTCGATCAGGGCCAGGGTTTTCTCCAGCAATTCGTCGTGAAGGGCGTAGAGCGGCTGGGAAAAGCCGATGCCGCCGGGATAGTTGTCGTAGAGGTAGAGGTTAGGCTCGAAGAGGATTTTCGCGGACTCGGCGGCGAGCGAGTCGCCGGGTGACGGCGAGTCAGAACCGGGAGGCGCATTTTCGCCGAGCGAGGCGCCGAGATCGCGCGGGTCGCACATCAAGAGCAGGGTGGCGATGGTGCGCAAAGCGTTGCGGAGGGCGCGCAGGCCGCTCTGGCGCTCATCGGAAGAAAAAGGCAGGGCGGCGAGGAAGGGCCGCGCCAGGGTCACCCAGTAGGAGGTGGTGTGCCACTCCTGCTCGGGCAGCGCCAGCTTGCCCGCGCCCACGTTGTCGTAGGTCTGAAATTTGATTTTCTTAAAGCCGACGACCTGGGTGCGGATATCCACCTCGCCGTGATGGCGCGAGCAGCGAGGCGCTGGCGGTGAGGGCCGGGGTTCTGACTCAAAAGTATCGAGGAGGCGGACTTTGGTGTAGGCGATGGCATCGGTGAAGTAGTCGGAGTCCACGGCTTTGACATAGGCTTTGCGGCCTTCGTAGTCGAGGCGCTCGACCTGATACTGCCGGCTTTCGTGCAGATAGATGGCTTTTTCGTGCAGCAGGGTAAGGGCGCTGGGAAAATCCACCTCACCGATGACGCGCGGCGCCGCCGTTTCGTCGACGACCACGAAATTGTCAGAGGAGACGCGCCGCAGGCTGATGGCGTCGGCGGGATAGGCTTCGTGGGTCCAGTGCCAGTGCCCGTCGGAGGCGCGGTGCAAGAAACCGCGCTCGGCCAGGAACTCGCAGAGCGTGCCGAGGTCGGCGGCGCCGAAGGGCTCGCCGGCTTCAAGCGGCAGCTCGAAAGCCGCGCACTTCAGGTGACTGACGAGTATTTCCAAGTTGTCGGGATTGATGTGGGCGTGCTCGGGGGAGCGGCCGAAGAAGTAGTCGGGGTTCTGGACGATGAACTGGTCGAGCGGCGCCGAGGAGGCGACCAGCACGGCGGCGGAGGCGCCGGTGCGGCGTCCGGCGCGGCCGGCGCGCTGCCAGACGGAGGCGAGCGTGCCGGGATAGCCGGCGAGCAGGGCGACGTCGAGCGAGCCGATGTCAATGCCCAGTTCGAGCGCATTGGTGGCGACCACGCCGCGGATTTCGCCGCGGCGCAGCCGGCGCTCGATTTCGCGCCGCTCGGCGGGTAAGTAGCCGCCGCGGTAGCCGCGCAGGCGGGAGTAGGCGGCGGGATGTTTCGCTTCTTTTTCTTTGAGGGAAGTGAGGAGCAACTCCGTCACCAAGCGGCTGTTGGCAAAGACGATGGTCTGGCAGTCGTGGTCGAGGAAATGGGTGGCGAGGCGGCTGGCCTCGTTGACATAGCTGCGGCGGATGCCGAGAAAGCGATTCACTACGGGCGGGTTGTAGAAGACAAAGTATTTGGTGGCGGAGGGTGCGCCATTGTCGTCAATCAGGTCCACGGGCTGCTCGAGCAGCCGCTCGGCCAGCTCCTGCGGGTTGGCGATGGTGGCCGAGCAGCAGATGAATTGCGGTGCGGAGCCGTAGAAGTGGCAGAGACGCCGGAGGCGGCGCAGCACATTAGCGGTGTGGCTGCCGAAGACGCCGCGGTAGGTGTGCAGCTCGTCGAGCACCACGAAGCGCAAGTTTTCGAACAAGCGCTGCCAGCGGGTGTGGTGAGGGAGGATGCCGGTGTGGAGCATGTCTGGGTTGGAGAGCACAATGTGGCCCTGGGCGCGAATGGCGCGGCGGGCGTCCTGGGGAGTGTCACCATCGTAGGTGAAGACCTTGATGTCGTGGTCGAGGCGATCAATCAGGTCGTACAACTCAGCGAGCTGGTCTTGCGCCAGGGCTTTGGTGGGAAACAAATAGAGGGCGCGCGTGGCGTTGTCTTCCAGGATTCGGTTGAGAACCGGCAGGTTGTAGCAGAGGGTCTTGCCGCTGGCGGTGGGGGTAACAATGACAAGGTTCTTTCCTGCGCGAATCCGCTCGGACGCTTCGGCCTGGTGAGTGTAAAGCTCCCTGATTCCCCTCTTGGAGTAAACCTGGCGGAGGCGCGGGTCAACCCAGTCGGGGAAGGGAGCGGTGCGGGCGGGCTGGGCCGGGAAGCCTCGCAAGGCGGTAATGGCCTGGGCAGACTCGGCTTTCCTTTGAAGGGCATCCAGGGCAGCTTCGACGCCCGTTTCGCCCGCGGACAGCAGTTCTCTCGTAGCCATGGGCTCCTGCTTCGCTTTTTCTTCGCTGTAGGGTACCACGGGTGTCAAGGGTTGCAAGGGACTATCTGTAGGAGGGGCGCCCAAAGCCTGTGCCCTGCTAACGCTGGGCGGCTCGAGACCGTCGAAATGATATGATAAAGTCAGAAGAGGACGAATTCTCCGGGAGAGGCGATGAGAGAGAACAGTTCAGGCAGGGGCTGGGACGGCGGAGCGGCAATCCTTTATGTACTCATGTGGTTGTGCGTTTCGGCAGCGCCGGCGCGGGCCGCCCCGGTCGAAGAAGGCTATCTGCTGAGCGACGACGGCCTGAAAATTTTTTATCAGAAAGCCGGCGACGGACCGCAGGTGGTGATTCTGCCGGGTGGCCTGTTCCTCTTCCAGGACTTCCAGAAGCTGGCCAAAGGCCGCACGCTGATCTTCTATGATATGCGCAACCGCGGGCGCTCGCAGCGGGTGGAGGACGCTTCGGCCATCACCATCGAAAACGACGTGCGCGACCTCGAGGCGGTGCGGCGGCACTTCGGCGTGAAGAAGTTTAGCGCCGTCGGCTATTCCTACCTGGGAATGATGGTGGTGCTCTACGCCTTGGATCACCTGGAGCACGTCGAACGGCTGGTGCAGATAGGCGCCGTCCCCCTGAAGTGGAACACGGAATACCCGCCCGAGCTGCGCGGCCCGAGATGGGAGTCAGCAATGAATCCCGAGAAGCTGGCGGAGCTGCGGCAGTTGCGCGAGCAGGGTTACGATGTCCGCGAGCCCAAGGACTACTGTAAGAAGGAATGGGCGGTAACGCGCTACACGCTGGTGGGCGACCCGGCCGAAGTGGACAGGCTGGGGCCGGGGCCCTGCGAGTATCCGAACGAGTGGCCGGTCAATTTTCAACGGCACCTGGAGGCGCACTTTGTGGGCTCGGTGCAGAAGCTCGACATTCCACGGGAGCGCGTGCGGAAGGTGCGCGTCCCCGTCCTGACCATTCACGGAACGATGGATCGCAACGCTCCCTACGGCGCCGGCCGCGAGTGGGCGACGTTGCTCCCCAACGCTCGCCTTGTAACTGTAAAAGGCGGAGCACACCAGGTTTGGGTGGACGAGCCGGCGGTGCTGGAGTGGATTGACGAATTCCTCACCGGCCGCTGGCCGAAGACGGCGAAGAAGGTCGCTTCGCGGGAGAACTTGCTAGGGCTTAGCCGCCCTTGAGGATGGACTTGACGACGAAGCCGAGGTTGGCGGGACGCTCGGCCAGGCGGCGCATGAAATAGGGGAGCCACTCGCTGCCGTAGGGGATGTAGACCCGCAAGCGATGGCCCGCGCGCACCAACTGCTCCTGCAAGTCGCGCCGTACCCCGAGGATCATTTGGAATTCCCAGCCGTCGGGGGGTGGATTTTTCTCGCGCACTACCTGCTTGGCCAGGGCAATCATTTTGTCGTCGTGGGTGGCGACGGCGGGCACGAAACCGTCGGAGAAAAGCCTGCCCATCAGCTTGCGGTAATTCTCATCCACTTGCGACTTCTTGGGGAAGGCGACGGTAGCCGGCTCGCGGTAGGCGCCTTTGACGAGACGAATTTTGGGGCCGAGCGGCTTGAGCCGGGCCAGATCGCGCTCGGAGCGGTAGAGATAAGCCTGGATGGCCAGGCCCACATTGGGGTAGCGGCGGCGGACGGCCTCGAACAACTCCACGGTCGCTTCGGTGGTGTCGGAGGCTTCCATATCAAACTCGACAAAGTTATTCAGCCGCGCGGCCTCTTCCACCACGCGCAGGGTCAGCTCGCGGCAGAGGTCGGGGGCAAAGAGCAGGCCGAGCTGGGTGGGCTTGATGGAGACGCTGGTATCGAGCTGGCGGCGGGCGACTTCCTGCAAGATTTCTTTGTAGTGGGCGCAGGATTCCTCGGCCTCGCGGCGCTCGCCCACGTACTCGCCCAGGCGGTTCATCATGACTTTCATGCCCTTGGCGTTCAGCTCCCGGGCGACACGCAGCCCGTCTTCCAGCGTCTCGCCGGCGATGAAGCGCCGGGCGAATCCGAGACGCATGCCAGTGCGGGCGATGGGGTCGGTGAAGGCTTTTTTCTTGGAGAGCCAAAAGATGAGACTGCGCATCATGCGCGGCGGGGTTCCTTTATCGGGCGAGCCTCAGGCGCCGCCGAAGCTGCGCACGGCATCGTCGCGGTTGTCGAAAACTTCGATTATGGTGAGCAAACGCGTTAGCTCCAGAACTTCGCGGACACGGGGGGCGACGTTCAGCAGCTTGAGCTGGCCTCCGACTTTGCGAATGGAAATCACGCCGCGCATCAGCGCTTTCAGACCCTGGCTGTCAATGACAGAAACCCCGCCGCAATCCAGCAACATGGCGTGCTCGCCGGCGGCGATGCGTCGCTGAAGCTCCTCTTCCAGCTTATCACTGCCCTCGCTCATCACCAGCCGCCCGGACAGCTCCACCAGCACGACGGAGCCGACGCGTTCGCGCTCGGTGATGACAAAGGCCACGCCGGCCTCTCCTTTGTGTCCGACCGAGAACCACCCCCACCCGCCCGTCTACGCGCGCCATCATAGCACAGGCGGGGGTGCCTTCCTTGACACCTTGGGAGATTGCCCCCTAAGCTGGTTGTTTGGCCGTGGCACGGGATGAGCACTGTAACGCCAGCACTTCTTGCTATCAAGGACTGGCCCGGCGTCATCTAATGACAGACGACAAAGGAGTGACATCGGCGCCTTGAGCAGAACCCCTCCGACCCGGACCGGACTCCTAATACTTTTATTGCTCTTCATGCTCGCCGTGGGCCTTCGGGCCCAGACGACGGGAGAAATCAGCGGCCTGGTGCAAACCATCGGGGCCGACGGCCAGCCGCTGGCGCTGGTGGGCGCCGAGGTTACGGTGGTCTCGAAGACGGAGGCGGCGTTGCGGTTCAGCACCCAAAGCGACGACGCGGGCACCTACAAGTTCACCGCGATCCCTCCCGGCGCTTACACGCTGACCGCCCGCCTGGAAGGCTACCAAGAGAGCTCACAGGACGTGCCGGTTGAACCCGGGGGCAAGCTCGAGCTGACCCTGACGCTGACCATCAAGAAAGTCTCCGTCGAAGTTACCGTGCGGGGCGAGACCGAAGGGATTCAGGTTGCCCAGACTTCGCCCGAGACCCAGATCGCTTCGGGCACGCTGGTGAACGCGCCGCTGGTGCAGGAGCGCTTCATCGAAGCGCTGCCGCTGGTGCCCGGCGTGGTGCGCGGGCCCGACGGGCTGATCAAGATCAAGGGGGCCAGTTCGACGCAAACCGGCTGGCTGGTCAACAGCGCCAACGTAACCGACCCGGTGACCGGCGAGCAGGCCATCAGCCTGCCGGTGGACGTCATCGAAGACCTTCAAGTGCTCCCCAACCCCTTCTCGGCTGAATACGGCAAGTTTTCCGGGGCGGTGACCAAGATTGAAACCAAGCCGGCGACCGACAAGTACATCTTTTCCATCAATAACTTCATCCCCCGCTTGCGCCGCCGCGCGGGCGGCTTCCGCGGCATAGAATCGGCGACGCCGCGCATCACCTTCAGCGGCCCGATCGTGAAGGGCAAGCTCGCCTTCACACAATCGCTCGAATACCGCTTGAACCGACTGCCGATCGAAAGCCTGCCGGAACTGGAGCGCGACACCGACCAGGAAAGCTTCGACTCCTTCACGCAATTCGACCTGACATTGCGAGCCGGCCACCAGGTCACGGGAGTGTTCAGCGCCTACCCGCAGCGGCAGCGCTTCGCTACCCTCAATACCTTCAACCCGCAACCCGCCACCGCCAACTACAAGCAGAAAGGGTGGATGACGGGGCTGCGCGACCGCTATCTCTTCGGCGACAATTCCCTGCTCGAGTCCACGTTCAGCCTTAAGGACTTCGACGTCAACATCTTTCCGGCCACGGCGGGAACGGTCTTCACTCTGCGGCCCGACGGGAACTCCGACAGCTTCTTCAACACCCAGAACCGCATCAGCCGGCGCTATGAGTGGCTCGAAGTCTACAGCTTCGCTCCCCACCAGGCGGGCGGCCAGCACCAGTTGAAAGCGGGTTTTACCTTCTCCCGCGACTTGTTTCGCGGGCGCTACGAAAGCCACACCGTCGAAGTGCGCCGCGGCAGCCTCAGCGACACGCTGGCAGAGCAAATCGAATTTATCGGCGATCCCGAAGTCGAGCGGAACAAGAGCGAGGTCGGCCTTTTCCTGCACGACAAATGGAATCCCACCCGGCGGCTTACCTTCGATCTGGGTGCCCGCTACGACTACGACTCGCTGGCCAAAGAACACAATGTGTCTCCGCGGCTGGCCTTCGCCTACGTCCTCACCTCCGACAACCGGACGCTGCTGCGGGGAGGCGCGGGGCTGTTCTACGACAAAG
>JBOGNW010000177.1:0-4867 GCA_050747425.1 Candidatus Acidiferrales bacterium | reverse complement strand
GGCGATGGAGATTACCATGTAGGCGAAGTGGTGCCAGAGCGTGATAGAAAAGGCCCGCATCAGGGCCAGTTGGTAGGCGAGGGTGGCGGCGGAGACCAGCAGAAGGGCGAGCAGACGCCGCATGGCGTCATTGTAACGGGTTTAGCAGTTGATTCTTCGGGGCGTTGACTGGTTGAATAGGCGGATACCCGTCTCGCAGGAGGAGAAACGATGCGCAGGTGGCTGGCGGTAGCAGGGTTCGTTTTCGCATTGGCGCCGTCGCTGGCAGCGGCGGAAGCCGCGGTGCCGATTCCGGTGCGCAAGGTGGTGCTCTACAAAAACGGCATCGGCTACTTCGAGCACCTGGGCCAGGTGCGCGGGCAGCAGTCGGTGGAGATTGTGCTGCCCAGCTCGCAGTTGAACGACGTGCTCAAATCGCTCACCGTGATTGATTTGGGCCGCGGCCAGGTCAGCGGCGTCACTTACGACTCCGCCGCCCCGCTGGATCGGCGCCTGGCCGAGCTGCCCATTAACCTGGGCACGGCGCAGGGCCTGGTGAGTTTTCTCAACCAGATTCGCGGGACGGAAATCGAAATTCGCGCTCCGGGCGGGCCGGTCGCGGGGCGGCTGATGGGCGCGGAGCTCAAAACGCGCTCGAGCGGCCCCGGCGCCACCGTGCAGGTAGCCGAGCTGGCCGTGTTCACCAGCGCGGGGGAAATCCGCACCGTGGAGCTTGAATCCGCGGGCGCGCTGCGCCTGGTGGATGCGTCCCTGGCCAGCGACCTCGGCCGCTATCTCGAGCTGCTGAGCTCGTCGCACCAGCGCGACGTCCGCCGCCTGCAAATCCAAACCTCCGGCTCGGGCGCGCGCCAGCTCTACGTCAGCTACACTTCGGAAGCGCCCATCTGGAAGACCACCTACCGCATTGTGCTCGATGAAAAGCAGAAGCCGCTGCTGCAAGGCTGGGCCATCGTGGACAACACCACGCCCATGGATTGGAATGATGTGGAGTTGTCGCTGGTGGCCGGCGCGCCGGTGAGCTTCATTCAGAATCTTTCGCAACCGCTTTACGCCCGCCGGCCGGTCATCCCCCTGCCGGAAGGGCTTCAGGTACGCCCGCAAACGCACGAGGCCACGCTTGAAGTTCCCGCCGGCCAGGCGGCGGTAGCCGGCGTGGTGGTGGATGCGGGCGGAAACCCCGTGCCGGGCGCCACGGTGCAGGTGATGGACGCGGACGGAAACGTTGTGCGCGAAGGCTCGACTGACGCGAGCGGCCGCTTCAGCCTGAGCGGGCTGGCGCCGGGAACCTACAACTTGCAGGCCGTTCATCCCGCGCTCGGCTCGGCCAACTACGACGGCATCGCCGTGCACAGCGGCCGCGTAACCTCGCTGAGCTTTTCGCTCAGCGGTGCGCCTGAGGGAGCGATGGCTGACATGGCGCAGGAGAAGGATGAGCTGGGAGCGCAGCGCATGGCGCGCCGCGAGAGGGCCGCCAAGGTAGCCGAAGCGCCGGCGGCTTCGGCGATGGGCGCCGTGGGCGGGCGCCTCGGCGAAGTGATGCGTAACCAGGCGCTGGCGGCGGCCCGCGGGCAGGCGCTGGGCGAGCAGTTCGAGTACAAGCTACGCCAGCCGGTTACCATTCGCCGCAACCAGTCGGCGCTGCTCCCCATCGTCCACACCGAAGTCGAGGGCGAAAAGGTGTCGCTGTACAACGAGGTTTCTGGCGACCCCTCGACTTCGCTCGGGGCAGGGAAGCGTCCACGTCTGGCGGTGTGGTTGAAAAATTCCAGCGGGCTCACGCTCGACCAGGGCTCCTTCACCGTGATTGACTCGAATGCTTTCGCCGGCGAGGGCCTGAGTGAAACCCTCAATCCGCAGGAGCGCCGCCTGCTCAGCTACGCCCTCGACCTCGGCGTCGAAGTCACCACCAACCGCGACACCGAGCGCGAGCGGGTCGAGCGGGTCGAAATCCTCCGCGGCCTGATGCGCCTGCACTCCAAAGTGGTCGAAAAGAAGACTTATGTACTTCGTAACAATGACGAAAAGTTGCGCGTTGTTGTCCTCGAGCATCCAGTGCGTCCGGGCTGGTCGCTGGTGGAAACGCCGACGCCGGCGGAGTCGAGCGCCAGCTTCCACCGCTTCCGCCTGGAGGCCAAGCCCAAGACGACCACGGAGTTCGCCGTCCGCGAAGAGAATCCGCAGGAAACCGTTTACGGGCTCTCGAACATTACCCCCGAGCAGATTGGGCTGTGGGTGCGGCAGAAGACCATTGACGCCGAAATCGAGAAGGCCTTGCAAGGCATCGTGGCCAAGAAAAATGAAATTGACGACTTCAACAAGAAAATAAACGCGCTGGAGCAGGATCAGAACGAAATCTTCCGCGACCAAGAGCGGGTGCGCAACAACCTCGCGCGCCTCGGGGGGACGCCCGAAGAGGCTAACCTGCGCCTGCGCTACATCCGTCAGCTCGAGCAGCAGGAGAACAAGCTCGGCACGCTGCGGGCCGAGCGGGCCAAGCTCGAAGACGTGCGCGCTGCCGCCCAGAAGCAGCTCGACGACATGCTCCAGAACCTGACCTTCGACCGCAAACTGTAGATGGATCAGGTGGCCAGGACTTGCAGGTGGGGGCTTCACCCCCAACGATAAAATCAGGCCCAGCTCTAAGTACCTCAAGCCGTGGCTGAGCAACAATCGGTTTTCTATTGCTTTTTGTCGCTTCGGTCTTTCGACCTCCGCGACGGCCTACGGCAGTAAGGTAGCGCTTGACGTGATCGAGCTTTCGGCGGGGTTGAAACCCCGCCCTCACAAAGCAGAGGGTGCGCGCTGCCGCCCAGAAGCAGCTCGACGACATGCTCCAGAACCTGACCTTCGACCGCAAACTGTAGGTCGAGAGAGACTTCAGGCGCCGAGGAAGCAGTTACCTTGAAGAATTCTATGGGCTAATAGGTGGGGGCTTCTTGAAAGGCCGGCTGGAGACGAAAATCCAGTAACTCCACGGCGAATCCGACGCTCTCCTCAATTCGCCGCACGATCCCGCGCAGGCGAATGTTCATGTTTCCCATGAGCACTTCAAATCCCAGCTCTGTGCCCTGGGGGAAAGAATTAACCGGGTCTGCGATGAATAGGCCGGAGAGGCTGAAGTCGCGCACAGGCGCCTGACCCCAGCGATGCTGGGCAACGATTCCCGGGGCCCGGTGGCGCAGGGCGACACGTCTTTCGGCCGGAGCGGTCAAACTGCCTCGCGATCAACTCCGCCCCTCCCCTGCAGGGTAGGACACCCGGACTGATGGTGTCAACCAGTAAATGCATGCAAGTGCGCCCAGGTAGAGCTGGCAGCAGCGCCGGGGGCTCCGGCGGCTTGGCACCGGATGCCGGTGTGCGGCGAGACACCGGCCCTTCCAGCCACGATTCGGCAGCGGGGTGCTCCTAGGCTCCGGCCTCAGGCCTGCGCTGGCTATAAGGGCATTTCTGGGCATTCCGGCTGGCTCTAACGGGCAGGCATCTATACTAAGTCTTTATATTTCAGTAAGATAAGAAGGCTATTGCGGGAGGAAGTAGAAGGCTAGGCCCAGAATCAGGTAGACGGCCAGCAGCATCACCCCTTCCAACCAGTTGACCTCGCCGTCGGAGGCAATCATATTGACCACCAGCACCGACAGCGCTACCGCCACCACCTCAAAGGGCGTGAACACCAAGTCCATCGGGCGGCTGCCCAAGAGATAACTGGCAAAGACCAGAAAGGGTGCGACAAAAAGGGCAATCTGCAAGCTCGAGCCGACGGCGATATTGACCGCCAGGTCGCCTTTGCCCTTGCGGGCCACCAGCACGGCGGTCGAGTGCTCGGCGGCGTTGCCGATGATGGCCACCAGAATTACGCCCACGAACACCTGCGTCATTCCCAGCGAGAGCGCGGCGTGCTCGATGGAGTGCACCAACAGTTCGCTCATCACCGCCACCCCGGCCGTGGCGGCGAGCAGCACGGCGAAGGACTTCCTCCGGCTCCAGGCGGCGACACCCAGGGCCGCGTCGGCTTCGTGGGCGCTGCCAACGTACAGGTGCGCGTGGGTGCGCAGCGTGAAGAACAAGGAGAGCAGGTAGGTGGCAAACAGCACGACGGCAATCTCGGTCGAAAGCTCGAGCTCGTGCAACCCGCCCCGCTCCGTGGCGGCCCGGTGAAAAATCGCCGGGATGACCAGCCCGATGGCCGCCAGCGCCAGCAAGGTGGTGCTGACGGCTGCCGCCGTGCGGTTAAAGCGCAGCGACTCGGCGCGCAGCCCGCCCACCAGCGCCGCCAGCCCCAGCACCAGCAGAAGGTTGCCGATGATGGAGCCGGTGAGCGAGGCTTTGACCACGTCGTGCAGGCCGGCCCGCAGCGCCATCAAGGCGATAATAAGCTCGGCGGCATTGCCGAAAGTAGCATTGAGCAGCCCACCCAGCCCTTCGCCCATCTGCTCGGCCAGGTGCTCGGTGGCCTTGCCCATCAGCCCCGCCAGCGGAACGATGGCTACCGCCGAGGCCAGAAAAACCGCCACCGGGCTGCCGTGCATCCACTGGAGAGCCAAAGCTAAGGGGAGAAACACCAGGAGCAGGTTGAGCGCGTTTTCGAAGCTCAGCAGCCCCGGCTTCTTGCCCGCCATGGCGCCGTATGATGCGCTTGTCCTTTTGGGAAATCAACGGCGGTGAGGCTTGGGGAAACCCGGCGAGGGTTTCCCCAAAGCCCTTCCGCGGTTGCGCTCCGCGCAGCGATCTCTTACGGCACGGCTGAAGCCGTGCCCTGACAGCCGTTGCGCTTCGCGCAGGATTGTCACTCCGGCCTGCTGCCTGCGCGACAGCCTACGGCAGTGCGGTTGCGCTTCGCGCGGCGATCTCTTACGGCACGGCTGAAGCC
>JBOGNW010000176.1:0-4562 GCA_050747425.1 Candidatus Acidiferrales bacterium | reverse complement strand
CCGCGCGCCAGCCATAGGCCTGCACCGGCTCTTTGAAAAACCGCTGCGTGCTGCGGGCAATAACGGGCGACCCGCGGCGGCGCAGCTCGCGCCGCACGCGAGTCACGATGGCGGTAACACCCGGCATGATTACAAATGAAAGAGGGTGTGCAGCCCCAGCATCAAAGCCACACCCAGAAACACCCAGACGGCCATGATGATGCCGGGCTCACGATTGACCTCGGGCATCAGGTCAGAGGCGGCCACGTAGAGCGTGGCCCCGGCGGCCAGCGACAGCCCGAAGGCCAACTGCGCCTGCAACAACCACATCACCGCTACCCCCACCAGGGTCGCCCCGCCCATCAGCATGGCCGCTCCCAGCGCCTGGCGCGGGCCGTGCCCGCTCGCCAGCACCACCGAGGCGACGGTGAAGCCATCGGGAACTTTGTGTAGGAAGACGGCAATGAAAATCACCAGCCCGAGCCAGGTGGATACCAGGAAGCCAGTGGCAATGGCGACGCCGTCAAAGAAGGCATGCATGAGCAGGCCGAAGATGGCCGCGTAGCCGACGTGCGGCCGCACCAGCTCCTCGGGGTGGGTTTCCTCGCCGAAGTGCAGGTGGGCGGTGATGGTGTGCTCAAAAAAATGCACCAGCAAATACCCGAGCAAAACCAGCGGCAGGGCGTAGTCAGGCAGCAGCTTCAGCCCTTGCGGCACCATCTCCAGCAGCGCCGTGGCCAGCATGAAGCCCGAGCCCAGAGCGATGAAATACTTCAACACCTGGCGCTTCCAACTGCGCTGGACAATCAGCAACCCGCCCACCACGTTGGCGGCCGCGGCCACGAGACCCAGCAGGAAGCTCAGCGTCAGTTCGGTCATCGGAACTCAAGCCGTGTGGCGAATGTAGAGAACGTCGCCGTCGGCGACCCGGTAGTCCTTCCCTTCCAGCCGCACCCGCCCCTGCTCGCGCGCCGCTGCCAGCCCGCCCGCGGCGACTAGCTCCTTCCAGGGAACCACTTCCGCTTTGATGAAGCGCTGGGCGAAGTCGGAATGTACCATCCCCGCCGCTTCTACCGCCACCGCGCCCTGGCGCGCCAGCCAAGCGCGGCATTCGGGCTCGCTGACGGTGTAAAAGGTAATCAGATGCAGCAAGGAGCAGAGGGTGCGCAGCACGCGGTCGCGCGCCGATTCCTTCAGGCCGTAGCTCAGGAGAAACTCGGCCGCCTCTTCAGGTGCCAGCTCGGCGAGCTCCGACTCAATCTTGCCGCAGACTTCCGTCAAGGCCACGGCCGGGCGTTGCGTCAGCTCGCGCAGGGCGAATTTCTCCGGCAGCCGCTCGAGCGTGGGGGCTTCCTCGTCGGCGGCGTTCAGCACCACCAGCAGCGGCTTGGCGCTCAGCAGCATGAAGCCGCGCAGCATCTTCTGCTCCTCGGCCGCCATCGTCAGGGCGCGCAGCGGCGTTTCGCCAGCCAGTGCGGCGCGGATTTTTTCGAGCACAGCCTGCTCGTGTTCCAGTTCGGGGGTGTGAGACTTCTTGAGGTCGCGGGCCAGTTTGTCGAGGCGCTTCGCAGCGGTGTCGAGGTCAACCACCAGGAACTCAGTCTCCACTTGCGCCAGGCTGCGGGCCGGGGCCACGTCCTCGCCGAAAGCCGGAATGACATAAGCAAAGGCGTCGGCCCCCCGCACCTGGCCGAAGAGCCCGCCGTCTTTTTCCGGATCGCCCAGCAGCGCCGGAGCGTCGAGGAGCTCCAGCGCCGCCGGCGTGGTTTTCTTAGGGTGGTACAACTTCGCCAATTCTTCCAGACGTGCGTCCGGTACTCGCGCTACGCCCACGTGCGCGCCATACGCCTCCGGATGCGCCTGCACCCCGCACAGCATTTTGAAAAGCGAGGTCTTGCCGGCCTGCGGTCCGCCCAGAATGGCAATGCGCACGCGGCGATAGTAGCACAGGGCCGGCGGCGACCAGGAAGCGCGCGCCTGCCAGCGCAAAAACGTATGGTCGGCTCCGCGTGTCTTCGTTACAATTGTGTCGCGGGTGGCCGCTCGGGGTGCGCGAACCATGGATTTCTGGCGACGGTTGGCCGAGAAGGACTCCGAAGCTGTTGCTGGCACGGGCGCGTCCACGCTGGGCAAACTCGCCTGGAGTGGGTTTGTGCTGGGCGCTTCGATTGCGAGCCTCCTGCTATGGATGCGGGTGGCTTGGAGGAATCTACGAAAGAGTAGATGAAAATGGTGGGCGCTGCCGGAGCGCAGCGGAGGCCCTGTCGCAGCGCAGCCAAGACCCTGTCGAAGCAAAGCGAAGACCCTGAGCGAAGCCGAAGGGAGCGTAGTCGAAGGGAGCGAAGTCGAAGGGTAGGATTCGAACCTTGCCCGGCCCGCAGGAGGCCTGTGACAGTGAGAGGACTGAAAAAGGTGGTGGGCGCTGCCGGAGCGCAGCGGAGGCCCTGAGCGAAGTCGAAGGGTAGGATTCGAACCTTGCCCTGCCCGCAGGCAGGCCTGTGACAGTGAGTGGACTGAAAAAGGTGGTGGGCGCTGTAGGATTCGAACCTACGGCCTCTCCCGTGTGAGGGGAGCGCTCCACCGCTGAGCTAAGCGCCCGTTACGAAGGAACGGAAAGATTCTACGCGAACGGGCGTAGATGTGACAAGAATTGACAAGGGGACAATGGACCACACGCAAACCGCCTCGGCGACGGCGCTCAGGACAAGGCAGTTGGCCGAGCTGCAACGCGCCATCGCCACCGTCATTCGCGGCAAGGACGACGCCATCAAGCTGGCGCTGGTGGGGCTGCTGGCGCGCGGCCACGTGCTCATCGAAGACGTCCCCGGGGTGGGCAAGACCATGCTGGCGCGGGCGCTGGCCCGCTGTTTCAACTCCACCTTTCAGCGCATCCAGTTCACCTCCGACCTGCTGCCCAGCGACGTCACCGGCATCTCGCTCTACAACCAGCACGAACACCGCTTTGAGTTCAAGCCCGGGCCCATTTTCGCCAACGTCGTGCTGGCTGACGAAATCAATCGCACCACGCCCAAAACGCAGTCGTCGCTGCTTGAGGCCATGAACGACTACCAGGTAACGGTGGACAACCAGACCTATCCCCTGCCCCAGCCTTTCCTGGTGCTGGCCACGCAGAACCCCATCGAGCACCACGGCACCTACCCGCTGCCCGAGTCGCAGCTCGACCGCTTTCTGCTGCGCATCCGCATGGGTTATCCCGACGCCGCGAGCGAAAAAGAAATCCTGCGCCGCGAAAACGACCCGCAGGAAGCGTTGGAGCGCTTGCAGCCGGTGCTGCCGGGCGAAGAAGTGTTGGAGCTGCAAGAGCAAGCGCGGCAGGTGCGGGTGGAGGAAACGCTGATGGACTACGCGCTGGCCATCGTGCAACGCACGCGCGCCAGCGAGCACTTGAGCCTGGGCGTCAGCCCTCGCGGGCTGATGATGCTGCATCGCGCCGCCCAGGCTCTGGCCTATGTCGAAGGCCGCAGCTACTGCGTGCCGGACGACTTCAAGCGCCTGGCCATCCCCGTTTTCGCCCACCGCGTCATCGTCAGCACGCGCTACGCTTCCACGCTGCGCAAAACCGACCAGGCGGAAACCATCCTGCGGGAGATTCTCGACTCGGTCGAAGTTCCTCTCTAGGCCGCCATGCGCGAACGCCTGCATCAGTTGGCCCTGCGCACCGAGTGGCTCCGCCCCTGGGCCCCCTACTTCGAAGAAGACTACGACTGGACGGGCGCGCGCAATTTCCTGCTCTCGATGTTCTGGCTGAGCATCGCCCTGGTGCTGGCGCTCAACGGGGCCGCTGCCTTCGAACGCGGAGAGATGCGGCTGACCGCCATTTATCACACCGTGGCGCTTTCGCTGGCCGCCTACGTGAGCGTGAGGCTCGTGCCCGCCATGGCGCGCGGCACGCCGCTCAAGTGGCTGTTCTACAATCTGGAGTACGAATTCGCGCGCGGGAGCGCCCCCTACATCAGCGCTGCCCTCATCATCGGGCTGGCCGCGGTCAACACCGGCAACAACTTGCTCTTCCTTGTCTGCTCCAGCCTGCTGGCTGGCCTTCTTCTCTCGGCGATCGTGTCGCGGGTAGTGCTTACGGGAATTGAGCTTAAATTGGAATTGCCCGACCACATCTTCGCCCGGCAGCCGGTACTGGCCTCGCTGACACTGGAAAATCTGAAAATGACCCTGCCGTCGTACTCGCTCCTGGTGAGCGGCGACTCAGGCAAGAACGCTAAAGCGCGCCAGGCCAAAGCGAAAGCACGCGACCGGCACACCACCTCCGAGGACCGGCGCGTGCTGCGCCAGCCCGTTTACTTCCCCTACATTCCGCGCTACCGGCACTCGACCCAGCAGGTCGAGCTAGTGTTTCCCCGCCGCGGGCGCTATCAGCAGGGCGCCTTCCGCGTGAGCAGCAAGTTTCCTTTCGGCCTTCTGCTCAAAACGCGGCAACTGCCGGCGTCGAGCGAAGTCGTCGTCTACCCGCCCGTCGAGCCGACCGAAGAGTTTTACGAAATCCTGCCGCTCATCAGCGGCGAGATGGAGAGCTACTACCGCGGGCGCGGCCACGACCTCTATTCCAT
>JBOGNW010000175.1:0-2577 GCA_050747425.1 Candidatus Acidiferrales bacterium | reverse complement strand
GCTCTATCCTCTGCTCCCCCATAGCCCCGAAAATTGTAGCACGTCCGCCGAAAGCCGCCCGACCCGCTCCGTTGCGTCCCCCCGCGCTTCGAGCTATGATGAATTGTTGCTCCGCGGCCGAAGCGTGGGGCGTGCAGGGGTTACCGTGGTTCGGCGATTTCTTGTCCTTCTGCTTCTAGGGATGTTGTGGGCGGCTGCGCCCACCTTCGGGCGTGCGAGCGACATCCTTCCCCTGGATGAGGTCAAGCCGGGGATGCGCGGCACGGTCCGCACCATCTTCGCCGGGCGCGAGATTGAAAGCTTTGAGCTGGAAGTGCTGGGAGTGCTGCGCGACCTGGTGGGACCCGGCCAGCACGTGATTCTCGTCCGCTTGCTGGGCGACAAGCCCAGCTACACCGGCGTGGTGGCCGGCATGAGCGGCAGCCCGGTTTACATTGACGGCAAACTGGTGGGCGCCCTCGCCTTCCGCTTCGGGATATTCACCAAAGAACCCATCGGCGGCATCACGCCCATTGAGAGCATGATGCGCGCCGCGCAGGAAGAACCTTCGGCGCCCGCCGCCGGGGCTGCGCCACCCCGCCGGTATGCCCTGCCCCCGGAAACGCTAACCCCGGCAGGAATCACCGCCAACGAACCTTACCTCGTGCCCATTGAAACGCCGCTCAGCTTCGTCGGTTTCCACCCCCAAGTCATCAGCCGCTTCGCGGGCGAGCTGGCGCCCTACGGCCTGCTGGCCGTGCAGGGGGGCGGAACGGCCACGACCACTGCAACCTCTCCCCTCGAGCCCGGCGGAGCGGTGTCGGCAGCGCTGGTGACCGGAGACATGAGAATCGCCGGCACCTGTACCATCACTCACCGCGACGCCGACCGGCTCTATGCCTGCGGGCACTGGCTGCTCAATCTCGGCCAGGTGCAGATGCCCATGGCCGCCGCTGAAGTGGTCACCACCGTGGCCTCCAACTACGACTCCTTCAAGATCGCCAACATCGGCCAGGTCATCGGCAGCTTCACCCAGGACCGCGCCAGCGCCATCGTGGGGCGAGTGGGCCCGGCGCCGCCCATGATTCCGGTCGAGCTCGATCTCGTCCACCGCGGGGGCACCAACCACTACCAGTACAAGATTTTCCAGCACCCCAAGATTTCCCCCTTGCTGCTCACCGCCACCCTGTTCAACGGGCTCTTCACCAGCATCGAGGGCGGCGCCGAGCTGACCTATCGCGTCACCGGCCGGCTGGCGCTGCGCGGGCATGCCGACGTGGTGCTCGACGATATGTTCAGCCCCACCGACAGTTTCTTCCCCGACGCCGCCTTCGTCGTCAACAGCGTGGCCGAGAGTTTCCGCCAGGTGTTCACCAATCCTTACGAATCTCCCCTCATCGAAGGGGTCCACCTGCGGGTCGAGCTGCTCCCCGACCGGCACACCGCCAGTATCGAAAACGCCTGGTGCGACAAGAACGAAGTGCGGCCCGGCGAAACCGTAGCGGTAAAGGTAGCCCTGCAACCCTATCGCGGCCAGCGGCTGGTGCGGGAAATCCCGGTCACCATCCCCGCCCAGGCGGCCAAGGGTGAGCTGCGCCTGCTGGTGAGCGACGCCACCTTGCTCAACGCGCTCACCCGCAGCCTCTACTTCGGGGGCTTCCGCGGGATGAATCCGCGGGTCAACAGCCTCGAGCAACTCATCAGCTTGCTCAACCGCGAACGGCGCAACGACCGCCTCTACGTCACCGTCTTCCAGCGCACTCCTACGCTGCTGGTGGAAGACAAAATCCTGCCCAGCGTCCCGCTCTCCGCCATCAACGTGCTCAATCAAAAGTCGGCCTCGACGCCGCCCGGCAACACCCTGCTCTTCTTTGAGTCGATTCTGAAGGAAGCCTCGGAACCGCTCGAACAAGTCATCACCGGCAGCTACTGGCTGAGCGTGACCGTGAAATGACTCGTAAAGGCCTGCTGCTTGCTGTTGTCGCCGCGCTGGCGCTGCCGGCGGCCGGGGAAACCACTCGCTTCTGGCGCCAGGAAACCTTCGCCGATTTCAGTAAAGGGACGGCGCACGGAGTGGCCCTGCGCAGCGACGGCGAACTCCTGCTGGCCCCGCGCTTCCGCGAAGTAGCCGACCCCAACCTGGAATTCGTCTGGGCCGTGGCGGCCGACGCTGCCGGCAACCTCTATGCAGGCGGCGGCAGCCCCGCCAAAGTGGTGAAGGTGGATGCGGCCGGCAAGACCACCGTAATCTTCGAATCGAAAGAGCTGGAGGTGCACGCCCTGGTCACCGACCCGAAGACCGGCGCGCTCTATGCCGCCACCTCGCCCGACGGCAGCGTGTATCAAATCCCGGCGCAGGGCGAAGCCAAGGTGCTCTTCCAGCCCAAAACTAAGTACCTGTGGGACCTGGCTCGCCATCCCAGCGGCGCGCTCTATCTGGCCACGGGCGACAAAGGCCAGGTCTTTCGCAACAGCCCCGACGGCCAGGGCGAGGTTTTCTTCTCCAGCGAGGAAACTCACATCCGCGCCCTGGCTCTTGACCCCAAAGGCACGCTCTACGCCGGCACGGAGCCCAACGGACTGGTGCTGCGCCTCTCG
>JBOGNW010000174.1:0-7375 GCA_050747425.1 Candidatus Acidiferrales bacterium | reverse complement strand
CCATTGACATCCTCCACGCCATCCTGCACCAAGCCCCCGTCCCCTTGCGCCAGTTGGTTCCCGAAGTCGCGCCCGAGTGGGAGCCGTGCATCGAGCGCTGCCTGGCCAAGTCGCCCGAGCAGCGCATCGCCTCGATGCGCGACGCTTTGCAAGCTCTGGAGCGGCTGGCTGCTCCGGCCGCACCGGCCGAGAAATCGCTGGCCGTCCTGTATCTCGAAAACCTCAGCGGGGCCAAGGAAGACGAGTACTTCCGCGACGGCATCACCGAAGACGTCATCACCGAACTATCCAAGATCAGAGGGCTGCGCGTCTTTCCGCGCTCGGGAGTCGTGGCCTACCGCGACAAGCCAGTCACCGCCCCCCAGGTCGGCCAGCAGCTCAGCGCCAGCCATGTGCTGGAAGGCAGCCTGCGCCGGGCCGGGAATCGGCTGCGCATCACTACCCAACTGGTGGAAACCCGCACCGGCCACTCGGTCTGGGCGGAGCGCTACGACCGCGAGCTGAAGGACGTTTTTGAAGTGCAAGACGATATTGCCCGCAGTATTGCCCAGGCTCTGCGCATCACCCTCAGCCCGCACGAGGCCAAAGCCATCGCCCAGAAGCCCACCCAGAACCTTGAGGCCTACGACTACTACCTGCGCGGGCGCAGCTATGCCCGGCGGGTCACGCGCAGCGACCTGGAATTTGCCATGCAGATGTACGAGCGTGCCAGCGCCCTCGATCCGAATTTCGCCCTGGCCTACGCCGGGCTGGCCATCGTCTGCGGCTTCTACCACGAGTGGCACGAACAGCAGCCGCGCTGGATCGAAAAGGGTCTGGCGGCCTGCGAGCGTGCCCTGGCTCTCGACCCGCAGCTCCCCGAGGGGCTGGCGGCGCGGGCGCGCATGTTCTATGCGCAGCATCAGAACGACGAGGCCATCCGCGACGCGCGCCTGGCCATCGAGCGCAAACCGGACTGCGAGGGGGCCTATTGGACGCTGGGGCAGGCCTACTTTGTGTCGGACCGTTGGCAAGAGGCAGCGGCGGTGGTGCAGGCGGCCATTGCGGCCAGCGGCGACGACTATAACGTTTACGTGCCGTTTTCAGTCATTTTGCAGCGATTGGGACAGATGGAAACGTGGAACGCGCTACGCCGGCAGCAAGCGGAAGCCTTGCGGCGGCACCTGGAACAAGTCCCGGAGGACGTCCGTGCCCGCATTCTGCTGGCGTGCGTCCATGCATCGTTTGGAGAGCAGGCGGCTGCTGTTCGGCAACTCGAAATTGCGGTGGAGTTGAAGCCCCACGACGCCAACATCCTCTACAACGCCGCCTGCGCTTATGGAATCCTGCACCGCAAGCAGGAAGCGCTGGAGCTGCTGCGCCGCGCCAAGCAGAGCGGTTTCAGCACCTTGGAATGGGCGGCGCGCGACCCTGATCTCACGTGCCTGCACGGCGACCCGGAGTTTCAAGCCCTGGTAGCGAGCGCCTAGCGGCCAGATTCTTCCTGAGATGTTCCTGTGGGTTGACTAGCCCATCCCCGAGGTTTTCTCGCGCTCGGGCATCACGACGACCGTGAAAGGCGGGGGATACTTCTTGCGGTACTCGGCCAAGACCTGGTCGGCGGTAGTGCCAGCCGGGCGCTCCATCCAGCCGCGCACTTCGGGGTTCCAGTGGTCGCTGCCCACCACCGTCACCAGAAACCGCTTACTGCCTTCCTTCTTGGCCATACTAGTCGAAGAGTCTCGGGCGGGTATTGTGCAACTAACAGCAGTAGGACGCAACCCCGAACTTAGGGGCCCGGCGTCGGCGCCGCTTCCCTCAGGCGCTGGCGGCCGCTAAGCGCCGCGCGACCGAACAGCACGCGCTTCAGCCGCTGCGGCACCCAGCGCGAGACCAGTCGCGCCAGCGCTTGCAGCCGGCGCAGCGTGCTGACCTCGCCCGTCCAGTGCTCGAGCAGCACGGCGTCGTCCACCTGATTCAGCACGCCATCCACAAACAGCAGCGCCACCGTCAGGTCGTCGAGCTGCCCCAGCACGGGGATGAAGTCGGGAATGATGTCCCAGGGGGTGGCGAGATAAACCGCCAGGCCGCCCAGCGCCAGCTTGACCCGCGTGGGCACGCGCTCATCGCCGATCAGCTTGGGAATCAGCAGCACCAGGCGCGGCAGCGCCAGCACAGCCTCTTTCAGCAGGGCCATCGCTGCCTATTGTGCTACTCGGGAGGCGGGGAGCGCAAAATCTTTTCGTAGGCGGCGCGGTCGTTGATGTTAAGAACCACCCCTTCGTCTTCCGTCTCGACTTCCTGCACATCGGCGGTGTGCCGGCGCACGACGTGGCGGGCCCCCGCCTCGAGCGGCGCGGCGCGCAGTTCCTCAAACAAGGCCGCCGAAAATAGCACCGGGTGGCCGCGCTTGCCTCTGTAGATAGGAGTCACAATCAGCTTGCGGGTCTCATAGAATTTTTCCAGCAGAGTTTGGATGAGGCGGCTCGAGACCGCCGGCTGATCCACCAGGCACACCACCGCCGCCTCCACCATTCCCGCGGGCAGGGAATCCAGCCCGGCGAGGAGCGAAGAAAGCTGTCCCCTTTCCCACGCCGGGTTGATGACCACTTCCCCCGGGTCGAACCGCAAGCGCGCCTGCACCGCGGCAGCGTTGGCCCCCAGCACCACGCGCACCAGCCCGACTGGGGAGTTCTTCAGTGTCGCCAACAACTGCTCAAGAAAAGTCTTCTCGCCCCAGCGCAGCAGGGCTTTGTCGTCGCCCATGCGCGTCGAGGCGCCCGCCGCCAGAATGATGCCAGCGATGCGTTGCATACCTTCCGGGCTACTTCCGCGAGGCTTCTGAACCGAGCCGGAGGAAGCGCGCCGCGTTGTGGTAAAAAATGTCGCGCTTCTGTTCCTCGGTAAGGAAGTCGGCCGATTCGATGTTCTCAATGGCCATCCCGATGGCTTCCGGCCAGATCATCTGGTCGGAGCCGAACAGTAGCCGCTTGGGCATTCCGCACTCGGTGTGCTGCATCAGCCGCCGCAGGTAGTCGTGGAACTCCTGGCGCGGGAGAACCCAATCAATGACCGCCAGGTCAGCATAGAGCTGGGGATGGGCGTGCAGCACGGCGATGGCTTCCTCCAGAAAAGGATAGCCGGCGTGCATCATGTAGACGCGCAGCTTGGGATGGCGTACCAGGGCTTCTTCGAGAAGAAGCGGGTTACCGAGGCTGGCGCGGAATTTCGGGCAGCAGTTATAGGTCGCCCCGGGCGGGCCAAAGCCGGTGTGGATTCCGACGGGAATGTCCAGCTCCTCGGCCAGCGCCAGATAGGGCTCGAGCTCCGGGCTGCTGAGGGAAAGTCCCATGTACTGCGCCCCGATTTCTCCTAACACCTCCAAGCGCTTCTCACGAAACGCCGCCCGCAAACCGGCCAAGTCTGGCAGCTTGTCGCCTTCGACCATCGAAAGCGCCGGGATAATCTTTCCGGGGGCCGCGGCCTTCCAGGCCTCGACCACAGGCAGCGGGCCGCTGGTGACCGCCAGTACAATGTTGTTCTGACTCAGCGCCGAGAGGCTGGCCTCGCGGAGGGCCGCATCGGTAGCGAGGGCCGGTTTGCCGGTGAGGGGATTAGGCTGGCCGGGCAGACCGAAGGCGTCGGCGCGAAAGGCGTGCAGGTGCATGTCAATAATGATCTCCGGCTTCGGCTGTGGCGGGCGCGGCAGGACCTGAGCCACAGCCATCAACGGTAAGCACAAAACACACAGAAGCGCTTGGAGGGATTTCATTGTGCCTCCACAACCTGAGAGCGCGGATTCTGCGCCGACGCCGCGTGAACTGCACGCCACCCCGCAGCGGGTTGCCCTGTCATTCGGGCCGAGGAATCTGCTTTTTCCTGTGATACTGCCAGCGGGCCCGGTTCTGCTTACGGCTTCTGACCCGAGTACATCGCTTGCGCGCGCCGGTCGATTTCCTCGCCGCTGAGGTCTTCCTTGTGCGTAGAGAGGCTCCACTCGTGGCCGAAGGGGTCGGTGATTCGCCCGGAGCGGTCGCCATAGAACTTGTCATTCGGTTCTTCCACTGCCTTGGCGCCTGCCTTGACCGCACGCTTAAAAACGCGGTCCACGTTGCGCACATAGAGAAGCAGATGAACCGGCGTGCCGCCGATCGCCTGCGGGGAGCGCGCCCCCATCTCCGGAGCCTCGTCGGCCAGCATCACCATCGAGTTGCCGATTTTGAGCTCGGCGTGCATCACCTTCTGGCCGTCGGGGCTGGCCATGCGCAGCACTTCCTTGGCGTTGAACACCTTCTTGTAGTACTCGATGGCGCGCCCCGCGCCCTGGATGATGAGATAGGGAGTAATGCTGCGGTAGCCCTTGGGAGTGCTTTTCACTTTATCGGCCATGATGCGCTCCTTCGTTTATTTTTTTAAAAGCCTAGAGTCTTTGCAACTCCGCTAGGGTGCGCTCGTTCTGCACGTTGCCCGTGTTCAGTGTGGACTTAGGCTCGAACAGCATCACGTGCACCTCTTCTTCGGCCACCGGCAGATGTTCCACCCCGCGCGGCACCACGATAAACTCTCCCGGTTCCACGCGCACCTCCTGATCCCGGAACTTCATCAACAAGCGGCCCTTCAGCACCAGGAACATCTCATCTTCCGCTTCGTGCCGGTGCCAGACGAACTCCCCCCGGAACTTCACTAGCTTCACGTAGGCGTCGTTCACCTCGCCCACAATCTTCGGGCTCCAGTGCTCCTCGAACAAAGACAATTTCTGTGCCAGGTTTACCTTTTCCATTCTTGCCTCAGTTTGCGTCATCCCGAGCCCTGACGCTTCGGGGCGAGGGATCTGTTTTAGGTCTCTACCCTGGCGGCCTCCAGAATTGCCCGCCGCACCAGGTTTTTTGCGAGAGGAATCTTGTAAGCGTTCTGCGACATCGGCCGCGCCCCCCGCAGCGCCGCCTCGGCCGCCTGGCGAGCCAGCTCAGGCGTGATGCGCGCGCCCGCCAGCAGCTTGTCCGCTTCCGGCGCGGGCCAGGGCTTGGGCGCTACCGCCCCCAATACGACGCGCCCGCGGCGGCACGTGCCTCCGTCCATCTCCAGCACCACGGCCACGCTCAGCGTCGAGAAGTCCCACGTCTGGCGCTCACGCACTTTCAAATAGACCCCTTGAGTCCCCGCCGCGGGCGTGGGCACGGAGATTTCTTCTACTACTTCATTCGGTCCCAAGACGTTCTCGCGGCGAATGTCCACGTCGGGGGTGATGAAAAATTCTTCCAGCGGAATCGTCTTGCGGCCGCTCGCGCCGGCGTAGGTAACGCGGGCGCCGTAAGCGATGAGCGCCGGCGCCAGGTCCGAGGGATGCACGATGAAGCAGAGGTGGCCGCCGAGAATGGCGTGGTAGGTGTTCTCGCCGCCAACGGCGTAGCAGATGGGCCCGCCCTTGCGCGCGCAGGGCAGGGCGGCGTCGCGGTAGTACCAGCAGCGCGGCCGCTGGCAGAGGTTGCCGCCCACTGTGCCTACGTTGCGAATCTGCGGGCTGGCAATCACCGCCAGCGCCCCGACCAACCCCCCGTAGTGGGCGCGCACCTCGGGATGGGTCGCAAGTTCGGTCATCGTAGTGAGGGCGCCGATCTTCAAGCCCTCGCTCGAGCTGAAGCGCAGGTACTTCAGGTTGCTGTTGGCTTTGAGGTTCACGAGCCGCGTCGGCGTGATGGTGCCTTCTTTAAGTTCGTCCAGCAGGTCGGTGCCCCCGGCGAGAATCTTGGGGCGGCTGGCGCGGTCCGGCTGCTCCAGGGTGAGCAGCTCGATGGCGCGCTCGGTCGAGGAGGCGTTGACGTATTCAAAGTTACGCATGGCGCCCTCCCTTCTGCAAGGCTTCAAGCACGCGTTTAGGCGTCATGGGTAGCTCCAGCACGCGCACCCCCAGCGCGTCGGCCACGGCGTTGGCGATGGCCGCCGCCGTGGGAATGATGGGCGGCTCGCCGAGCCCCTTGACCCCAACGTTGTTGGCCCGGGCATCGGGCAGGTCAACCAGCACGGTTTCGATTTCGGGGATGTCGGGCGCGGTGGGAATTTTGTAGTCATGCAGGTTGGCGTTCACCACTCGCCCGCTGGCGTTGTTTAGCACTCGCTCTTCGTAGAGCGCAAACCCGATACCCTGAATGACTCCCCCTTCAACCTGGCTCGTGCCCGTCAGCGGGTTGATCACCCGGCCGGCCTCGTGCGCCGCCACCACGCGCAGCACGCGCACTTCGCCCGTGTCGGTGTCCACTTCCACTTCGGCGAACTGCGCCCCCCAACTGTTGACGCTGACGTCATCGCGGTTGGGGCCGCGCCACCCTTTGCCGACCAGTGTGTTTTCGGGCGTGACCCCCTCACCGCCCCGCGCCGCGGCTGTCATGATTTCGCCGATGCCTTTGCGCGTCGCCGGATTCTGTTTGTCAAAGATAGCGCCGTCGCGCGTATCCAGGCGCTCGGCGGCCAGATTCATCTGCTTGGAGGCGATGGCAATGAGCTGCCGCTTCACATCGGTCGCCGCCAACCGCACCGCTGGCCCTTGCGACGGCACCGTCCGGCTGCCTCCGCTTACTCCTCCGAACGGCGTCCCTTGCGTATCGCCCATCACCGCGCTAACTTTTTCCAGGGGCAGGCCCAGCTCTTCGGCCGCAATTTGCAGCATCGAGGTGCGCGTGGCCGAACCAATGTCTTGCCCGCCGCAGAAAACCGTCGCCGTGCCATCCAGGTAGAGCATCACGTTGGCGTACCCCGGCGGCCCGCCGGCCCCACCCCAGACCTGCGTGCCCAGGCCGAAGCCGCGCTTTTTCGCCCCTTTGCTCAGCGTCTTCCGCGCGGCGCGGTCGCGCCAGCCGAATTTCTCCGCCCCTTTCTCATAGGCTTCGCGCAGGCCTTTCACTGAATACGGCAGGTTGCGCACCTGGTCGGTGTCGCTGTAGTTGTGCAGGCGAAATTCGAGCGAGTCGAGCCCGCACTTTTCCGCCAGCATGTCCAGCGCCTGTTCGAGCGCCCACGTTCCCTGCACATGCCCGGGGGCGCGGTGCGGCCGCGCCACATCGGCATTGATGTGGACGTTCGACTCCTCCGTCTTGACGTTGGGGCACCGGAAGATTTCCCGCAGCGGCGTTCCCACTCCGGCCCCGGCCGGATAGGCGCCCACCCCGCCGATGTTCCTGAGAGAGAGCGCTGTCAGCGTGCCGTCGCGCTTGGCGGCCGCTCTGATGGTCATCACGTTCCCCGGCCGGTTGCCCGCGGCATGGGCTTCTTCTTCGCGGTCGAGCGTCACCTTGACCGGCCGACCGAGGTCGCGCGCCGCGATTGAGGCCAGCACCGTGTACTTGTTCAGACCCAGCTTGGAGCCAAACCCCCCGCCGCTGTAAAGACAAATAATCCGCAC
>JBOGNW010000173.1:0-5200 GCA_050747425.1 Candidatus Acidiferrales bacterium | reverse complement strand
CCACAGCAGCGGAAACTCCTGTTGCAAGACCGGGTGTCGCAGCACATCCGTGTAGGTGGTCAGCGCTCCCAGGGTGATGAACTCTATTGCCACCTCGATGCCTTTGAGTTCCCGCAGGTGCCAGAGGCTCAAGAATTTCTTGTGCGCGAGCTGGCCCGCCTGGAGCAACACCATCAAGTCGGTGCCGCCCGCAAACGGCTTCCACACCCCGGGCTCGCGGTCCATTAGCTGGAGGGCCTCTCGCAGGTCGCGCGGCGCCCTGAGCGAGTAGTCGGGCAGATACGCTCTCATGCTTTCACCGGGCTCCGCTGGCTGGCCCCGCCGCCGGCGGGGCTGGCGCGAGCGACGGCCTCAAAAATCTTGGTGTAGCCGGTGCAGCGGCAGAGATTCCCCGCCAGGCCGGCGCGAATTTCCTCGTCGCTGGGCGCCGCCGTACGCGCGAGAAGATTCACCGCCGCCAGAATCATCCCCGGAGTGCAAATCCCGCACTGGGCGCCCCCGCAGGCAATGAAAGCCTCTTGCACGGCGTGCAACCGCTCCCCCGCCAGGCCTTCGATGGTGGTAATTTCGGCGCCCTCGGCTTGCAGCGCCGGCACGAGACAGCTATTCACCAGCTCGCCGTTGAAGAGCACCGAGCAGGCGCCGCATTCGCCTTCGCCGCAGCCCTCCTTGGTGCCGGTCAGCCGCAGCTCTTCCCGCAAGACGTCGAGCAGCCGCGCCATCGCGTACACGCGCAGCGTTGCGCGCTGGCCGTTCACCGTGCAGGTGATGCTGACCGCGCGCGCCTCCTCAGTCACGGACGCCCTCCAGCGCTTCCAGCAACGACTCCGGCAGGACGGGCAAGTGGTCGAAGCTCAAACCGGTGGCGTTTTCAATGGCGTTGACGATGGCCGGCGCCGTCCCGTCCAGCGGCAACTCCCCAATCCCCTTCGCTCCCGCGGGCCCGTAGGCGTAGGGAATCTCCTCGAAGTACACGCGGATGGGCGGGGCATCGGCGGCGGTGGGAATGATGTAATTGGTCAACTGGCTGTTGACCATGCGGCCTTCGCGCCACACTACGTTTTCGTAGAGCGCATAGCCGATGGCCTGCGCCACCCCGCCTTCGATTTGCCCCGCCGCCAGCACCGGGTTGATGACTTTGCCCACTTCCTGCACAGCCACGAAGTCCTCCACCCGCACCTCGCCCGTCAGCGTGTCCACCGCCACTTCCGCCACGTAGACCGCCCAGGCATAGGCCCCATAGGCATCGCCCTGGTATTTCTCCTCGTCCCAGTGAATTTCCGGCGGCGGCTGATACTGGCTGAAAGTTTTGAGCGGCCCGAATTTTTCCCGGTAGCGCCGGCAAGCGTCGGCGAACTCTGCTTGCGAATAGCCTTCGCGCAGCAATCCACTGCCCAGCAAGGTCTGCCGCAGCGCCAGCGCCGCCGACTCGACCAGCTTCCCCACAATCATCGAGGTGCGCGACGCCACCGTCGGGCCGCTGTTCGGCACCGCGGCGGTGTCCGGCGGCAGAATTTCCACCTGCTCGGGTTCAAGCCCCAGCGTCTCGGCGGCAATCTGGGCCAAAATCGTGTTGGTTCCCTGGCCGATTTCCGTGCTGGCCGCCAGCACCCGCACCCGCCCTTCCGCCGTGGCCTCTACGCCCGCCACCGAGGCCAGATACTTCTCCCCCGAGCCCGTAAACCCCGCCCCGTGCATGAAACAAGCAAACCCCATGCCGCGTTTGACGGCGTTTGACAACAAATTCTCCCGCGCAAACCGTTCGCTCTTCCCCCGATAATCCGAAAGCGCGAAGGCACGCTCGAGCAGTCCGGCCATGTCCACTTTTTCGCGGATTATTTGTCCGGTCGCCGTCGTTTTCGCTTCGCGAAGGAAGTTGCGACGGCGAAATTCTTCGGGACTCAAGCCCACGACGCGGGCCACGCGGTTCATCTGGCGCTCGAGCGCGAAGGTGCTCTGCGGCGCCCCGAAGCCGCGAAAGGCCCCGTGGGGCGGAGCGTTGGTGGCCACGGCCGTGCTGCGAATGCGAACGTTGGGGCAGTGGTACGGGCCGGCGGCATGAATCGTGCCCCGCGAAAGCACCACCGCCGAGAGCGTGGCATAGGCGCCGCCATCGAGCACGAATTCAATTTCCATCCCCAGCAATTTCCCGTCTTTGCTGACCGCGGTGCGGTGGCGGGTGCGCGAAGGATGCCGCTTGGTGGTGGCCGCCATGTCTTCGGCGCGGTCGTAAATGAGCTTCACCGGCTTGCCCGACTTCCAGGCCAGCAGCGCCGCGTGCGCAGCAATCATGGAGGGATATTCTTCTTTGCCGCCAAAGCCGCCGCCGGTTTCCACCTGAATCACGCGCACTTTGTTTTCCGGCAGGCCGAAGAGCGGCACCAGGGCCTTGTGGACGTAATAGGGGCATTGCAGTGAGCCCCAGACCGTCACGCCCTCCCGTGGATTGCCGACGGCCAGCATGCCGTTGGTTTCGATGTAAAGCTGCTCCTGCGCGCCCGTGCGGTACTCGCCCTCCACAATGAAGTCTGCCGCCGCCCACACCTCATCTACATTCCCTTTTTCTACGCGGATAGATTTCAGGATGTTGTCCCGGCCCCAGATGATTTCCTTCTGCGCCAGCGATTCTTCCAGGGTGAAGGCCGCGGGCAGCGGCTCGATGTCCAGCCGCACCGCGCGCCGCGCCTCCTCCAGCAGATACTTGTCCGGGTGAGCGAGAAGCACCACCGCCTCTTCGGGATGGTTCACCATTCCTTCGGCCAGGCAGGGCTGGTCGTCCCCAATCAGCCGGATGCAGTTTTTGCCGGGAATGTCCTCGGTGGTGACGACAGTGAATTCCGCCCAGGGGAGGTCGCCTTCGAAGTGGATTCCGCGCAGCCGCCCGCGTGCCACCGGGCTGCGCACCGTAGCGCCGTAGAGCATCCCCGGAAAGCTCAGGTCGTCAACGTAGCGCGCCCGGCCCGTGACCTTCTCGCGCCCTTCTTTGCGCGGGACGGGTTGTCCTATGACTCGCGTAGGCACCGTCTCCTCTCTGACTCACCGGGCGCTTGGCGAAAGAGCACGCTGGAGACTCATTGCTGTCATTCCGAGCCCTTGGACGCCTTGGCGGCGAGGAATCTCCTCCTCAACCGTATCGAACACGTGAGAGGTTCTTTGTCGCCAGTCACTGTTGGCACGAACACCGGATTCGCGTTTTTCAGCGCCTGCTAGTACTTGATCTTGTCCGGCTTCTTCTCCCACAGCGGAAACACTTTGACCGCTTCCTCGCGCATCAGTTGTTGCAGGGGAATTTTCCGCTCGCCGGGGGGAAGCTGCAATTCCCGGCCGATAAAAGCGTCGTCGAAGCCGAAATGGGCAGCGTCCTCGGCCGTAGCGGCGAAATACACTCTTTCCGGTCGCGCCCAGTAAATCGCCCCCAGGCACATGGGGCAGGGTTCGCAGGTGGTGTAAAGCTCGCACGCGGTGAGTTGAAAGTGTTTGAGCGCCCGGCAGGCCTCGCGAATCGCCACCACTTCGGCGTGGGCGGTGGGGTCATTGTCCGAAGTCACGCGGTTGGTTCCCTCAGCGATGATGGCGCCGCCTTTGACCACCACCGCCGCGAACGGCCCCCCGCGCCCCGAGCGCACGTTTTCCTGCGCCAGCTCAATCGCTCGCGCCATGAACCGCTTCTGCATCGCCTCCACCCCGCTGCTCTGTAGAGGGAAGCACAGCCCTCTTCTTGGCGACTAGTGCGAGTATAGCATCGGCAGCAGGCGGTCTTGCGAGGGCTAAAGGAAAGCCTTTTGAAGTGACGTCAGAAAATGGATTCCAGGAACAGCTTTCTCACTCAGGCGGTCATCGTTGGTGATGAATAGGTCCACGCGCGCGCGCGAGGCACAAGCGAGTTGGATGGCGTCGGCCGGTCGAATGCTTCGGTCCTTGCGGATAGCGGCATAGAGTAGGGCGGCGTCCTCGTCAAAGGGTATCAGAATGGCTCCCCGGGTCAGCGCCTGCCGGTACTTCTGCTGCAGCGGTTCGTTGCCCGCCTCCAGGGGCTTGACCAGCACTTCGGCCAGAGTGAGGGTAGAGGTGCAGAGTTGATCGTTCCGGCGCAACATCCGTTCCCGCAGCACGACCACGCGCTGGGAAAGTTCGCCGTAGTCTTCTATCAGATAGATGAAAAGGTTTGTGTCCCAGAAAATTCGGCTCATTCCCAGCCTTCGCGCAGGCGGCGCACATAGCTGTTTGGATCCTCATCCTTCCAGATCTCTTTGCCGCAGCCGCGGAGACTCAGGATCGGATCTTCCTTTTCCTCGCCGGCCCGTAGGAGTTCGAACTCAGAGAAGTACCAGTCCAACAATGGCCGATAAGAAGGCGGGATGTCCTCTCTCAACGGAACGATCTTGGCCCCTTCCCGTGCCGGGTGGGAGAGGTCTGCCCGATGGAAGAGCCGCCGTGTCAGCTTTCCGGTGGCGAAAAGCATGCGGTAGCGGCCCGGGTTGGGCGCACGGTTCGCCACACAATGCTGAAGGGCATGCACATAAACACCCGGTCGCAAGTCTCCTGCGATGGCTTCTTTCCTTGCTCGTTCCACAATTTCCGCGACAGTGAAATCATCACGCTGCGGGTTCTCCCGGTGCAGAAGGGCAGTGGCAATCCAGACCTCATCGGCCACCTTGACGCTGCGACGTGCAAGGGTAGAAGTTCGGTCTAGTGACATAACTGTGTGAACCCCTTTCTTCATAAACTATGTACACTATGTATACTAAGTCTTGTAACGAAGCTGTGTCAAGAAGATTATCTACTTTACTCTGAGTATGTTAGCAGGCTATTTGAGCTGTGTTCCTTTGGTCTCCGGCAGCATCGTCGCCAACGCCGCCGCCAGCAGGAACGCTCCCGAGGTGACCCAAAAAGCGGCAGCCAGCCCATAGTGCAGGGCGAGGGCTCCGATCAAAAAGGGGGCGAAGGCGCTGACGCCGCGCCCGACGTTATAGGTCAGCCCCATGGCAATGCCGCGGACTTCGGTGGGAAAGAGTTCGCTGGCAATGGCGCCAAAGCCGCTGAAGTAGCCGGTGCCGAAAAACGCCACCAGCGGGCCTACCGCCAGCAGGGCCGCCGGGCTGTGCAGGGAAGCGTAGAGGGGAACCAGCACGGCGGCCGTAAGCAGATAGCCGATGTAGGAGCGCCGCCGCCCGAACCAGTCGCCAAAATAGCCGAAGAG
>JBOGNW010000172.1:0-10423 GCA_050747425.1 Candidatus Acidiferrales bacterium | reverse complement strand
CGCCCGCCATGAACCGCCACGCTCGTAAGAAGATTCTCGGCCACATCTTGCCCCGCGTCCGCTCCGTGTGCGATCTCGGCTGTGGCATTGGCTCCACCGCCCTCGAATTGGCCCGCCGCGGCCTCCGTGTCTACGGCGTTGACCTCTCTCGTGAGATGTGCCGCTTGGCCCGCGCTAAGCTCCGCCAGGCCCCTATTCCCGTCCGGGTTATCTGCGCTGATATGCGCTCTTTTCGCCTGCCCGAACAGGTGGATGTAGTGCTCTGCGAATTCAATCCGATCAACCATCTCACTCGCCAGTCCGACATTCTCCCCACCTTCCGCCGCGTCTACCGCGCCCTGCGCCCCGGCGGCTGGTTTTATTTCGACCTCAACACCTGCCGCACCTACCGCGCCTACTACGGAACCACTCGGGTCGAGGAAGGCCCCGGCTACTACCTCGTCCTCCGCAGCGGCTTCGACCCCCGCCGCCGAAAGGGTTGGCTTGATTTCGATTGGTTTGTCAGCGAAGGAAGAATCTGGCGCCGCTACCGCGAACGCGTCGAGGATGCCTGCTGGTCAGACGCCGAAATTCGGGCCGCGCTGCGGGCGGCAGGTTTCACGCGCCTCCGCTCCTGGGACGGCGCCCGTGTCCGCCCTCGCTCTCTCCACCCCAAGCCCGGCTACGACGCCTACTACCTCGCGCAAAAGGCCGCCACACCCTAGGCTTTTCCGCCCGAAATTGTGATACTCTCCCACTCAAGGAGGACCTGCCTATGGGAACGCTCGCCCGTACCTGGGACCTGACCAAGCAGAGTTTCGCTGTGCTGCGCGCCGATAAAGAGATCCTGCTCTTCCCGGTGATGAGCGCCGTGGCCACGTTCATCGTCAGCTTGAGCTTTCTCATTCCCTTGTTGCTGAGTGGCGCCTTCCAGGCGGTTGAGAGCAGCGGGGCGACGGCCACCGCCTACCTGACGTTGTTCGCCTTCTACTACGTCAACTATTTTGTGATCGTCTTCTTCAACAGCGCGCTGGTGGCCTGCGCCAACATCCGTCTGGGGGGCGGCGACCCCACCGTCGGCGACGGCCTCCGCGCCGCCAGCTCTCGCCTCGGGCGCATTGCCGCCTGGGCGCTGGTCGCGGCCACCGTCGGCCTGCTCCTGCGCCTCCTCGAAGAGCGCGCCGAAAAGCTCGGCAAGTTTGTGATCTCCCTGATCGGCCTGGCCTGGACGTTGATCACCTACTTCATCGTCCCGGTCATCGTCTTCGAAGACCTGAGCATCATGGACTCCATCAAACGCTCCGCCGCCCTCTTCCGCAAGCAGTGGGGCGCGGAGGTAGTGAGCGGCTTCAGCTTCGGGCTGATTTTTTTCCTGCTAGCCCTTCCCGGCATTGCGCTGGGCTTTGCTGGCTTTCTGATTGACCCCTGGGTGGGCCTGGGTACACTCACCTTAATGATTATCTACTTCCTAGTGCTGGCTGTGGTTTCGGCGGCCGTCAAAGCCATCTTCACCGTGGCGCTCTATCGCTACGCCACCCAGGGCGAAGTTCCCGCCGGCTTCTCGCCGGATTTCGTGCAGCGCGCCTTCGCGCCTAAAGGAAGTTGGTAGGCCGCACCGCCCGCGTGGTCAGCGATTGCCGCTAACCCGCAAAGCCGCCCGCCTGCTCGAAAGCGTGGGCGAGTTGCAGCAGGCGCGCTTCGTCGAAGTGCCGCGTCATCAATTGCAGCCCGATGGGCAACCCCGCTTTCGAGCGCCCGCAGGGCACCGAAATTCCCGGAACCCCCGCCAGGTCGCCCGTCACCGTGTAGATGTCGGCTAAATACATTTGCAAAGGGTCGTCCACTTTCTCCCCCAGGCGAAAGGCGGGCGTCGGTGAGGTGGGCGTGACGATGGCGTCCACCTGCTCGAAGGCTTTGACAAAATCCTGGTAGAGCAGCGCCCGCACCTTCTGCGCCTTGCGGTAGTACGCTTCGTAGTATCCCGCGCTCAGCGCGTACGTGCCCAGCATGATGCGCCGCTTCACCTCAGCCCCGAACCCGCGGCCCCGGGTGCTCCCATACATCGCCTCGAGTGCCGTGACGCCCGGCGCCCGGAAGCCGTAGCGCACTCCGTCGTAGCGCGCCAGGTTCGAGCTGGCTTCCGCGGTGGCAATGATGTAATAGCAGGCAATCGCATAATCGGTGTGCGGCAAACTGACCTCCCGCACCTCGCAGCCCAGCTCGCGGAAGCGTGCAATTCCCTTCTCCACCCGCGCGCGCACTTCGCTATCGAGCCCCGCGCCGAAGTACTCCGGCGGCACGCCCAGGCGCAGCCCTTTGACCGGCTTCTCCAGCCCCGCCCGGTAGTCGGGCACCGGCACGTCGGCCGAAGTTGAGTCCAACGGGTCGCGTCCGGCAATCACTCCGAGAACGGTGGCCACATCGCGCACGGTGCGGCCGAACGGTCCGATATGATCGAGGGAAGAGGCGAAAGCAATCAGACCATAGCGCGACACGCGGCCGTAGGTGCCCATCAGTCCCACCACTCCGCAAAGGCTCGCTGGCTGGCGAATCGAGCCACCCGTGTCCGAGCCCAGCGCCACTACCGCCATCCCATCGGCCACGGCTGCCGCCGAGCCTCCGCTTGAGCCGCCGGGCACGCGCTCGCGGTCGTGAGGATTTCGTGTGGGAAAATAGCCGGAGTTTTCCGTCGAGGAACCCATGGCAAATTCATCGCAATTGGTCTTGCCCAGCACCACGGCGCCGGCCCGCTCCAGCCGCGCGACCGCCGTAGCATCGTAGGGCGGTCGGTAGTTTTCGAGAATCCGCGAGCCCGCCGTCGTCGGCACTCCGCGCGTGACGATTACGTCTTTGATGGCCACCGGCACGCCGCCCAGCGGCCCCAGCGGCTCGCCACGCGCAATCCGCTGGTCAATGACGTCGGCCTGCGCCAGAGCGCGTTCCGGCGAAAGGGCGAGGAAGGCGTTGATCTGCGGGTCCTGCTCGCGGATGCGTGCCAAGTGCTGTTCGGTCACCACGCGGGCGGTGACGGCCCGTTGCCGGAGTTGCTCGTGCAGGCCAGCGATGGTGAGGTGTGCCAAATCCATTTAGCGCTCGATGACTTTCGGCACTCGAACGAAAGCGGCGTCGGGATCGGGAGCGGCGGCCAGCGCCTCCCGCCGGTCTAGCCCTGTCTGTCTTTCGTCGGCGCGCACGGCTGCCTCCGGGTGTGTTTCCGACAGCACCTGCGCCATCGGCTCGACCTGGCTGGTTTCGAGTTCATTGAGCTTGTCGATGTAGGTCAGAATTGAGTCAAGCTGCTGCTGCATGCGCTCGACTTCCTCCGCGGTCAGCTCCAGATGCGCCAGCGCCGCTACGTACTCCACGTCTTTGCGGGTAATCTTCATCGTCCTGCTAGTTGTCGGTTGATTGGTTTATCGGTTTGTCCGTTGCCTGTCAACCAGTCACTGCCTGTCTCCCCGCTTACCGACCTTCGCGTTTATAATCCTTCCCTGATGAAGCACCTGATTCTGGCTTCTCGCTCCCTGCGTCGCCAGGAAGTGCTGCGCAATGCCGGCTTTGAATTCGAGGTAATTCCCAGCCAGGTGGAGGAAAACCCCCTCAGCGGCGAAACTCCCGCCGCGCTGGTCGAGCGCCTGGCGCGACTCAAGGCGCAAGACGTGGCCGCAAAACTGGGGCCCCGAGACGACGCGCTCGTGCTCGGGGCTGACACCGTGGTGGTAAACGACGGCGCTCTACTGGGCAAGCCACAATCATCGCAGGAAGCCGCCGCCATGCTGGAAAGACTCTCCGGAAATGCGCATGAAGTGGTCACCGGTGTGGCTCTGGCAGAGCCGGGCCGCTCGAGCCTCGCGGTAGCGCACGAAATCACGCGCGTCTTTTTCCGCCCGCTGACCCGGCAAGAAATTTCGGACTACATCGCCAGCGGCGAACCGCTCGACAAAGCCGGCGCCTATGCCATCCAGGGGCGCGCCGGGCGTTTCGTAACGCGGGTCGAGGGTTGCTACTTCAACGTAGTGGGCTTGCCGGTGGCGCTGGTCGACCGCCTGCTGCGCGAGTGGACAAGCAGTAAAGCTTAGCTGCCCTTGGGCTTTTCCCCGCTCTGCTCTTCGGGCTTGCCGCTCAATTCTTCCTTGAACCCGCGCAAGCCACGCGCCAGCCCGCGCATCATTTCCGGAATGCGGTTGGCCCCAAAGAACAGAAGCAGGACGAGGGCGATGAGTAGGAGTTCCCAGACGCCGATTCGGGGCACGTTTTTTCTCCTCGCTGGGATTCTAGGCCGCCGCGTCCGGCGAGTCAAATGAAAACACGAGGCTAGAGCAGAATCACGCGCTCATCGCCCACGCGGCGGGTCAGCCGCTGGCGATCGAGGTGCTCGAGCAAAGGAATGGCGTATTTCCGGCTCACACCGGTCAGCTCCTTGAAGGCCGGCACCGAAAGCCGCTCGCCTTTCTGCTGCTTGTAGCGCCGTAACAGCTCGGGCAACGCCTCCAGCGCTGCGCGGTGGAATAGCAGCTCTTCGCTCACTTTCGCGAGAACACCTTCTCGCAGCAGCATGGCGAGGATTTTCTGGGCGCGCTTGGGCTCGACCTCCACCTGGCTCAGAACGTCCTTGACCGCGGGGACTTTCAAGCCCGCCTGCGCGAAGGCCCGCTCGATCACCTGTTTCGCCCTCTCCTCCTCGGCGCTCAGCGTCACCGCGCGCCCGGCGCGCTTGACCCGGTCGCCGGCCGCCAGAAGCTCCCTGGCTCGCACCAGCTCCCCCAACACCTCTTCCACCAGGGCTTCCGGCGCCGCCCCGAACACACGCTTCCGCAACTCTTCCTTGGCGATGCCATCGAGCAGCGGCTCCTTTTGATGGAAGCTGTCCACCGCCGCCAGGGTCTGCGCTCTCAACTCGCTGAGACGCGCCGGAGCGGCCACAAGCGAGGCCTGAGTTGCCAGCCGCCGCAGCTTGCCTGCCGCCACCAGTGATTCCAGTGTTGCGCGCACATCCGCAGGACGCCAACCCGTTCGCGCCACGAGCTGGCGTTCCTCCAACACGGCATAGGGCGCGCGGGCCGCCAGTGCTTCGACGACTTTGTCGCGGTCGCCACCCGCCAGAATCTCGAGAAAGTGGAGCACCATCGGGTCGTCGCGCTTGTGGCGGCGAGGCTGGGAATCCAAGACTCGGCCTCCGCCGATGGTAATCACGGGCGAGAACTGCCGCAGGATGAAGCGGTCGCCTGGCAGAACGAGAGCGGGCTCATCCAAACGAATCTGCACGAAGGCTTCCGTTCCCGGCCGAAGCTCAGCGCGATCCAGCAGGCGAGCCACGGCAATCCGCTCGGCCGTGCCCTGGTGAAAGTGCACGCGGGCGCGGTCTTTCATCGGCCGCGCCGAGGCCAAGAGCGTGAGCTGAGCGTCGAGCTGGCGGCTGGACTCAAAAATCCCCGGTGCGGTCAGCACCATTCCCCGCTCAAGAGCCTCCACCTCGATTCCTGCCAGGTTCAACGCCGTGCGCTGGCCGGCATAGGCGCGTTCAACCTGCTGGTTATGCACTTGCAGGCCGCGCACACGCAGCCGACGCCGCGGGGGAAAAAGCTCCACCTCTTCCTCCCGGCCGATGCTCCCGCTGACCAGCGTGCCCGTTACCACTGGCCCAAAACCTTTCATCACGAAGGCGCGGTCAACAGGGAGACGAAAGCGCTGCGAGGCGTCCTTCCCGGGCACCGCCGCCGCCGCTTGCTTCAGCGCTGCTTTGAGCTGCTCCAGCCCCACCCCGGTCTTGCTGCTCACCGCTATCACCGGCGCTCCCTCGAGGAAGGACCCGCGAACGAATTCCTCGGCTTCGAGACGCACCAATTCCAATGCCTCCGAGTCGACCAGGTCAGCCTTGGTCAGCACTGTGAGTCCCCGCGCCACCCCCAGCAGGCGGCAGATGTCGAAGTGCTCGCGCGTCTGCGGCTTGACGGACTCATCCGCCGCAATCACCAGCAGCACCAGATCGATGCCGCCGGCCCCGGCCAGCATGTTGTGCACAAATCGCTCGTGCCCGGGCACGTCAATGAACCCCAGCCGAAATCCGTTGAGGTCAAGGTGAGCGAAGCCTAGGTCAATTGTAATGCCGCGGCGCTTCTCTTCTTCCCAGCGGTCGGGGTCGGTGCCGGTCAGCGCCTGGACGAGCGCCGACTTGCCATGGTCAATGTGGCCGGCGGTGCCGACGATGACGTGCTTCATGGTAAAGCTAGTCGAGAACCGCGCTCACCTCGGCGGCCAGCGCGTAGAGGGCGCGCAAGGGGGAAGGCGACTCGAGAATGGCGCGCCCGACCACTACATAATCGGCTCCAGCGCGAATAGCCTCGGCGGCTGTCGCTCCGCGCGCCTGGTCAGAGGCTTTTCGCCCGCGCGCCGCGCGCACCCCCGGCGTGACGATGAGAAACTCGTTCCCACAAGCGCGGCGAAGAGCAGCCACGTCGGTCGGCGCGGCAATGACCCCATCGCATCCATTCCGTCGGGCGAGCCGCGCCAGCCGCACTACGTTGCGTTCCACACCGCCCGAGAAGCCAACCAGCCGCACATCGCGCGAGCTCAGGCTGGTGAGCAGCGTGACCCCGAGCAGGCGCGGGCGCCGGCCGCCGCGCGAATGTTTTTCGAGCGCCTCGCGCGCCGCGCGCAGCATCGCCGGCCCGCCGGCGGTGTGTACCGTCAGAAAGCTCACGCCCAGCTCGGCGGCGCGAGCGCAGGCTTCAGCCACAATGTGGGGAATGTCGTGGAATTTCAGGTCGAGAAAAACCCGTTCGCCCCGCTCCACCAATTCACGCACCACCGCTGGCCCGGCCGCCGAGAAGAGTTGCGAGCCAACTTTGAGGACGCTCGCCCGTCCACGCAGGCTCACGGCCAGTCGTAAGGCCTCGCGGCGGCTCGAGACATCGAGCGCCACCATAATCCGCTGGCGCGCGGCGGCCAGACTGGCCGACGTTGGTGACATGCTGGACAAACTCCTACCTCGCGGAAGGACCCCGATGGCTACGACAAGGAGATTCTATAGGGGAGAGTAGGCGGCGCGATAGACCTCAATGCGCACGCGGGCCACACCCTGCTCGCGGAAGCCCAGCACCTCGGCTGCGGCCTCGGAAACGTCAATCTCGCGGTCGGCCGGCACCGGTCCCCAGTCATTGATGACCAGGACCGCCGAGCGCGCGTTGCGCAAATTGGTAACGCGCACCACCGTGCCCGACGGCAGCGTGCGGTGCGCCGCCGTCAGCGCGAACCGATTGTAGGGGATGCCGCTCGCGGTCAGCCGTCCGTGAAAACCCAGTCCGTACCAACTAGCCTTCCCCACGATCACATCACTGGTGGGCAACATCGGCAGTCCGGCAAGCGGTTCGACCTGCTGTTCAGCCGCCGCCACCGGCGCGGGCTCATTCTCCCCCGGCGGCCAGAACCCGAGCGCGACGAGCAGGAGGCCCAGCAGTCCAGCCAGAGTTAACCGTTTCACCCGGCTCACTTGTTCCTCCACTTGGAGATTGAGTTCAAAACGCACGGCGTTTGACGTCGTTGGTTGGGATGGGAGTGTCAAATCTTAACAGAGGGCGAAGGAAAAGGCAACACTGTTTTCGCCTGGCTTTCGCTTCCTTACTCTGCTCTCAGCGCTCCACACAGCTCGCTCACCGCCGCGATTTGCTGCCGGCGGCAGTACTGCTCTACCTCTTCTAAGATGCGCAGTGTCGCGGAGGGTTGCACAAAATTGGCGGTTCCCACTTGCACGGCCCACGCCCCCGCGATGAAAAATTCCACCGCGTCTTCCCCGCTCGCGATGCCGCCGATTCCGATTACCGGTACGCGCACTGCCTGCGCGACTTGATACACCATCCGCAGCGCCAGTGGCTTGATGGCTGGCCCCGAGAGCCCTCCCGTCAGGCTGCCCAGCTTCGAGCGACGCTTTGCGGCGTCAATCGCCATTCCCGCAAAAGTGTTGGACACCGAAAGCGCATCCGCTCCGGCTTCTACCGCCGCTCGCGCCAGCTCGGTGATGTCGGTGACGTTGGGCGAGAGCTTGACGATCAGCGGCCGCCGCGCCGCCGCCTGTCGCGCCGCGGCCACTACTTCCCGCGTCAGCAGCGGTTGCGTGCCGAACTCCACGCCTCCTCGCTTCACATTCGGGCAGGAAATGTTCAACTCGTAGGCTGTCACTCCCTCAGCTTTTTCAAGCTCGCCGATCACCTCAACGTATTCTTCCACCGTGTGCCCGAACACGTTGGCCACTACGGCCGTGTCGTAGCTACGCAGCAGTGGCAACTTCTCTTCGATGAAGCAGCGCACGCCGATGTTCTGCAGCCCAACGGCGTTCAGCATCCCCGCCGGCGTTTCGCACAGCCGCGGCGCCGAGGCGCCTTCCATGGGCTGGGCCGAAAGTCCTTTGACCACTACCCCGCCCAGCCGGTTTAAGTCCACGTGCTCGGCAAACTCCACTCCGTAGCCAAACGTTCCTGAAGCCGCCAGGATGGGATTTTTCAACCGCAGGCCGGCCCGCCCCGCCCTGGGTGGAGCTAACTCGACACTCAGGTCAACGCCCATCTTCACTTCGCCGCCGGTTTGGGCGTGGTGCTGGACATTGGCGGCCGCAGCGCCATCAGCAGAACCGCTCCCGAGGAAAGAGGGGGTGGGTTGATGCCGAGCGCCGCTGCCAGCGTCGGCGCCAAGTCGGTGGGAGAGACGTGCTCCCAATAAACGCCGGGACGGAACGGCGAGCCCACGACCATCAGCGGCACGTGCGTGTCGTAAGAATAATGCGTGCCGTGCGTGGTGCCGCCGCGGCTGCCGTTGAGCAGCGCGTAGGGTTCTTTAATGATCTCGAGGTCGCGCGTTCGCTCCGGATAAGAGCTCAAGCGAAAGGCTTCGGCGGTGGCTGAGTCGAGCGCCGATTGCGCCAATCCGCTGTAACCCAGGATGCCGTCCATCTTCATCGCCGCCTCGCCCGCCACGCGCGCGGCCTCGGCCGCACTAACGCCATGGCGCGCCAGGGTTTCGCGGTTGAAATAGAAGTAGAGCCGCCGGGGCAGCAGCCAGTCGTCGGCGCCCCAACGAGCGTCGAGCGCCTCCTTGATAGTTTTCACCAGAGCGTCGAAATCCACGTTTTTCGCCTTCACCCCGCGCGATTCGTCCTCCGCTAACGTGGGCGCCACACCGTGGTCCGCGGAGAGGGCGAGCCAGTAGTTGCCGCGACCGACTTTTTGATCAAGGAACGTCAACAAACGTGCAAGCAAGGCGTCGGTGCGGCGCGTGAGATCAGCGACTTGCGGGGTGTAGGGCCCCCAGCGGTGACCTACATAGTCATTGGCCGAAAGGCCGATGAAAAGCAGGTCGGTCGCCTCGTCGTCCCCCAGCTTTTCCTGCGCGACCAGCTCCTGGGCGAACTCCACGGTAATATCGTTGCCGTACGGCGTGTCCTCGAATTGGTCAAAGAAGCGCGCGTCGGCCGCGCCGCTGTCAGTGGTCAGGCGAACAAACACCGCTCCGCCGGCTCCCCATTCCTTGCCGTAGTAACTCGACGCTGAGCGTTTCTCGTTGAAGGTCGCCACCCAGGGCGGCAGCTCCTCGCGGTAATAGCGGCTGGTCACAATCTTTCCCGAGCGACGGTCGTACCAGTAAGCCCCATTGGCTGCGTGTCCTGTGGAAAAGATGGCCGAGCGATCTTTGAGTGCCACACCGAACACTTTTGCCTGACCCGCGGTGCCCAGGCGCAATTCGTCGCTGAAGGTAGTACCGATGAGGCTGCGGGGCGAGTAGCCCGGGAGGTCTCCCGTGCCGCCGACCATCGGCGCCGTGGAATCTTCAACGGCTTGCACGATTCGCCCCTGCCGGGAGTTATACCAGATGTTGCTGGTGATTCCATGGCGGTTGGGGGTGGTTCCCGTGGCCAGCGTCGCATGGGCGGGAGCGGTTTCGGTGAGGGCGTAGGGATAAAAGCAGGAGGCGAAATAAGCGCCCTCGCGCAGCAGGCGCTTGAAACCGCCGGGCCCGAATTGTTCGCGAAAATGGGTCAAGAAGTAGGCGGGAAACATATCGATAACGACCACCACGATTAATCGCGGCGCTTTCGCCACGGGCGGCGGCGCGGCCTCGGCTGGACCCAAAGGGAACAACAGGAGCAGTAGAACAGCCACCGCCGTGCGTTGTCTGAACGGGCGAGGTGCCATCCTTCCTCCTTGCGTCTGCCCGTCCGCCAGGCGGGCCGCCGCAGTCTAACAAATGTTTCTCAGCCCGCCAACGCGCCCGGTGGGTAGTAGCGGCGAGGAATGCGTTTTCAGGCCCGCGCTCGCGGGCCGGCATTCCTCGTCGGCGGTTAGCTTTCTTGACACCGCCGCCACCAGCCACTAGTATGAGTCGGCCTTCGCATTCTTCGGCCCCAATGCCGATTCGGGAAAAAGCCCAGTTGATGTCAGCGGCGGAGATTGACCGC
>JBOGNW010000171.1:0-11400 GCA_050747425.1 Candidatus Acidiferrales bacterium | reverse complement strand
ACGGATCGCTTCAAAGGGGCTATCTCCGGCGCGGGCGAGTTTCTCTACGTGGCCAACTACGGGCACGACCACTACCAGAAGCTGTGGGAGCTGGAGCTGGGGCTGCCGTGGGAGAAGAGGGAGCTGTGGGAGAAAATCTCGCCGTTTAACGCCGTCAAAAACGTAGTTACCCCTACGCTGGTCATGTGCGGCGAGAAGGATTGGAACGTGCCGGTCATTAATTCCGAGCAGTTGTATCAGTCGCTCAAACGCCTGGGGCGGGAGACGCAGCTGGTGGTGTATCCCGGCGAATCGCACTCGATCAAGACCCCGTCCTACCAGAAGGATCGCTACGAGCGTTTTTTGGGATGGTTCGACAAGTACGTGAAAGGGTCAGCCGCGCCGTAGCGCGCAACCTTTTGGGGCAGACGGGGTTAGATAGAGTGGAGCCGGCCGTGGCGGAGAGCGACGAGCAGTGGATGCTTCGCCTGCGGGCGGGCGAAGACGATGCGTTTGACTTCCTGGTGGCGAAGTACCGCGAGCCGGTGGTGCACTTCCTGTACCGGCTGGTGCAGGAGGCGGCGCTGGCCGAGGAGCTGGCGCAGGAAGTTTTCCTGCGCGTCTACCGCGCCCGGCGCGGCTACCAGCCCGCGGCGCGCTTCAGCACCTGGCTCTTCCGCATCGCTACCAACGTGGGCTTGAACGCGCTGCGCGACGGCCGGATGCGAAGGGCGCTAGAGACTTCGATGGACGCGGGAACAGAAACAGCGACGGTGGTGGCGTCGCTCCACCATCCGGCGGGGACCGCCGAGCAGGCGCTGCTGGAGCGCGAACGGCGCGAGGAGGTCCGCCGGGCCGTGGAAGCGCTGCCGGAAAAGCAACGACTGGCGGTGCTGCTGCACAAATACCAGGAGTTGGACTACAGCGAGATCGCGGCGATTCTCGACTGCTCGGAGAGCGCGCTCAAGTCGCTGCTCTTCCGCGCCTATGAGACGTTGCGGGTTAGGCTGCGCCCGTTGCTGGGAGGACGAGCATGAACGAGCACTGGCGAGAGGAAGATTTCCTTACCTATCTCGACGCACGGGCGGGCGCGGACGAACGCAAGCAGTTGGAGCAGCATCTCGACGGCTGCGGGGACTGTCGCGCGCGGTTGGAAGAACTGCGCTCACTGATGGGAGTTTTAGGCGAATGGAAGGGGGTCACGCCTTCGCCCGGCTTTGACGCCCGCCTGCGCGGCAAGCTGGACGCGGAAAGAAGCCGCGGGACGGGCTGGCTGGCGCCGGTGCGGCCTGCCTATGCCGCCGGGTTGGCGGTGGCATTGCTGGCGGCGGTGGGGTTGAGCCTGTGGCGGCCTGCGGCGCCCGAGCCTGGAAGGCCTCAGGTAGCGAACCCGCCAGCGGTAAAGGTTGTTTCACCCCAAGCGCTCGCCGAGGGAGAAGGCCTGGCGGTGGTGGATGACCCGGTGCTGCTGGAAGACTTTGATCTGCTAGAAGACTTTGATGGCCTGTTCGAGCCATTGGGGAAGGAAAGAGACAGGAAACTATGAGCGGCCGAGTAAAGCTTCTGGCGCTCCTAGTGGCAGGCCTGTTCTTAGGGCTGGCGGGGGAGCTGCCTGCCCAACAACGGGAACGGCAGGGGCATCAAGGGCAGAAGCGCCCGGGGATGCACCAGCGGCAGGGCCAGCAGCGGTCGGCGCGAGCGCTTTTCCGCCGCCTCGCCCAGTTGCCGCCGCAGCAGCAACAGCCGGCGCTGGAGAGCGACGAGCATTTCCGCCAGATGCCGCCCGCAGCCCAGGAACGCTTTCGCCGCCGGCTGGCGGAGTTCAACGCTCTGCCCGCTGAGCGCCGCCAGGCCATGCTGGAGCAGCTCGAGCGAGGTGGGGGGCCGGAACGCGGCGAAGCGCTCTTCTTGCGCCTGGCGCCGTTGCCAGGGGAAGAACAGGAGCGGGCGCTCGAAGGCGATGAGTTCTTTCAGTCGCTGCCGCCGCAGGCCCAGCGGCGTTTCCGCCGGCGTCTGGAGGAGTTCAGGAGCCGTCCGTCGGAGGAACAGCAGCGAATGCTAGAGCGGCTGGAGCGTTTCTCCGAACTCCCTCCCGAAGAGCAGGACTTGCTGCGACAGCGAGCGCAGCGCTTTGCTGAAATGAACCCGCAGCAGCGCCAGCAAGCACGCCGGCTGTTCGCTGCCTGGCGCGGACTTCCCCCTGAAAGGCGGCAACTGCTGATGGAACGCTTGCGCCGGCTGCAAGAATCTCCGCCCGAAGACCGCCCGGGGATGCTGGAAGATCCCAAGTTCCTTGAGCCGTTCGACGCGCAAGAGCAACGGCTTCTCCGCGGGCTGTGGGAGTTGCGGCAGGCTCCCAGGACTGAAGGTTCCCCGCCACAGTAACACCGCAGGACCACAGCCTTCTCTACTCAAAAGCACAAAATATTGAGTTGTTTCCCTGGCTTTTGCGCCAGAAGCGCAATCACTGGTGTATCAGAGTCAATTGTGGGAAGTCGTTCGGAATCAAGGCGCTTTTGTGCTTGACAAGCGGGGAAGCGAGGGGTACAACGTGGCACAAAGTGGGAGGAAGTGGATCGGAATGGGTTCTACGCTCCCTCCCGGGTGGGGCAGTGGTAGCTCATTCCCACCCGAACCAGCTTTCAGGGACAGGAAGTAGGCAGTAGAGGGGATAAACGCCCAAGGCCATGGGGCTGGCGGTGGCTAGCTTGATGGTTGGGATGTTTGTGAGCGCGAACGAGCTAGCTTCCGCGAGGGCGGGAGAGAGACATGCGGGGCAGTCACCTGGCGCGGGTGGACGAGAAGGGACGCCTGAAGATTCCTGCCGATTTCCTTGCCGAGCTGAGACAAGAGGATGGGGAGGAGTTTTTCGTCACCAGCTACGACGGGCAGTTTACGCGTATGTACCCGCTGCGGGAGTGGAAGCGAATCGAGGAGCGGCTGGCGGCGACGGGCTCGATGGACCAGGTGAAGCGGAAGTTTTTGAATCTGGTGAACTACTACGGTCAAGTAGTGACGATGGACAAGCAGGGGCGGGTGTTGATTCCGGCCTTGTTGCGGGAGTCGGCGGCCATGAAGGGCGAAGTGATGGTGCTGGGGCAGACGAATTTCCTCGACGTGTGGAACCGGCAGCGTTTGGTGGACGACATGCGCAAGAGCCAGCTTACGGCCGATGAAAAGAACCAACTCGGGCAGATGGGAGTGTAGTGGTCCGATGGCATACGCCGGTCATGGTGGAGGAAGCGCTGCACTTCCTGGCGCCCAAGCCTGGCGGCGTTTACGTGGACGCCACGGTAGGAACCGGCGGCCATGCGGCGGCTTTACTGGAACGATTCTCGACGGTGAGGCTAATCGGGTTGGATAAAGATTCCATGGCATTGGAAATCGCTCAGGAGCGTCTGCTTCCCTTCCACCCCCGTTACCGCCTCGTCCACACCACGCACGCGAACCTAACCGACACGTTCACCAGATCGGGCCTCGGCTCCGTGGACGGCATACTGGCCGACCTGGGCGTGTCTTCTCTCCAGCTAGACGCTCCTGGGCGAGGATTTTCGTTTCAAGCGGCGGGGCCGCTCGATATGCGCATGGACGCGACGAGCGGGCCCGCGGCGGCCGAGTGGGTGAACCACGCCTCCGAGCGGGACCTCGCCGAAATACTGGCGCGCTACGGAGAAGAACGCCGCGCCAAACAGATTGCCAGGGCCATCGTGGGGTCGCGACCCGTCCGCGACACGCTCCACCTGGCAGCGATAGTGACGGGGACCCGGAAAGCCAAGGGAAGGCAGAAACTGCATCCCGCAACAAGAACGTTTCTGGCGCTGCGGATTGCGGTGAATCGAGAACAGGAGGAGCTCACGCAGTTTCTTCTCTGGGTCCCCGTCGCACTAAATCCGGGTGGCCGGGCGGTGATATTGAGCTATCACTCGCTCGAAGACCGGCTGGTCAAGCACACTTTTAAGGCCGAGGCGACCGCCGGGCGTCTGCGCCTGCTGACCAAGAAAGTGGTTCGGCCGAGCGCGGCCGAGGTGGCTGCCAATCCCCGGGCGCGCAGTGCGCGTCTGCGGGCCGCCGAGCGGACAGTCCCGACAAGGTCGGGGCAAGCGGTGAACTAGGGGTGGGGATGAGCTCGCCGGTTCAAGTGTACTGGGTGAAGCGAATTGACAACCGCCGACTGGTGCGGCAGCGCGATCCCAGCTACATCCGCGAAAGCGGGGCGCTGGTGGGGAGCGCGGTGGTTTGCCTGGCCGTGGTGCTGTTGTGCGCCTGGCAGCATTTTGCCTTCATCCACGCTGGCTACCAACTGGAAGAGATCCGGGCGCAGCACGAGCAGGTGCTGGAGTGGAACCAAACCCTGCATCTCGAAGAAGCGGCGCTGCTCGACCCGATGCGGATTGACACCCTGGCGCGCAACCGGCTGGGCCTGGGAGCGCCGGCCGCCGACCAAGTGGTCCCGCTGGGCTCCCAGGAGGGTATAGCCGCTTCGCCGGTGCTGGCGCAGGTCAAGGATTCGACAGGCGCGCAGCGGCCGCCCGGGGCTTCGCTGACGGATTAGAACGAGCGCGCAGAGTTTATCTACTCCTCCGGCCGATATGCGGACCCGGCCACGAGGGGTACGGGGGCTCCCAAGGGCCCCCGACTTGGACTTATAGGTTTTTTTAAGCGGATTTGAGAACTGGATGCGCTCGGCGCCGGCGACCTCCAAAACGCGAATAGTCTTTCTGGGTGTAATCGCCTCTCTCTGGCTGGGGGCGCTGGCCGTGCGGTTGGTGGACTTGCAGGTCTTCCGCCACGCGGAGCTGGCCGAGCGAGCTCAGCGCCAGCAGCAGCGAACCCTGGAGGTTACTCCCAAGCGGGGCGTTCTCTATGACCGCGAGGGGAGGGAGCTGGCGGTCAGCGTGGGCGTGGATTCCGCCTTCGCCGTCCCCCATGAGGTAGCCGACCCGGCGGGGACGGCCCGGCGGGTGGCGGCGGTGTTGGGGGCAGAGCGGCTCCCCCTGGAAGAGAAACTGCGCTCCGAGCGCTCGTTCGTCTGGCTGGCCCGCAAGCTCGACTCCACCAGGGCCGACCGCCTGCGCAGCCTGAACCTCCCCGGCGTCTATTTCCAGAAGGAATACAAGCGCTTTTATCCCAAGCGGGAGCTGGCGGCGCACGTGCTGGGTTTTGTCGGCCTGGATGAGAACGGGCTGGCGGGAATCGAGTACTCGCTCGACAACGTGATACGCGGACAGCCCCGCCGTCTGGTGATTACCGCCGACGGGCGCCGGCGCTGGTTCAAGCGGCAGAACGAGGTGCCGCTCGAAGGGGCGAGCGTCAGGCTGACGCTGGACGAAAAAATTCAGTACATCGCCGAGCAGGAGTTGGCGGCAGCCATGGCCCAGACGCGGGCGGCGGCGGGGACGGTGATTGTCGAAGAAACGCGCACGGGAGAGATTCTGGCCCTGGCCAACTCTCCCACCTACAACCCCAACGATCCCACGGCGGTGGCGACTTCGACGCTGGTCAACCGGGCGGTCAGTTTGGCCTACGAACCGGGCTCGACGTTCAAAATTGTCACCATTGCCGCGGCCCTCGAAGAAGGCGTGACCCATCCCGAGGAAGCGATAGACTGCCAGCAAGGCGCCATCTACATCGCCGGGCATCGCATCCGCGACCACAAGTCCTTCGGGTTGCTAAGCCTGCGGGAGGTCATCCAAGAATCGAGCGACGTGGGGGCCATCAAGATCGGGATGCGCTTGGGCGACAGCCGCCTGTACGAGCACATCCGGCGGATGCGCTTTGGGCAGCCGACCGGCATCGAGCTACCCGCCGAGAGCCGGGGGCTGCTGCGGCCGCCAGGGCAGTGGTCGCGCATCTCAATCGGGGCCATTTCCATGGGTCAAGAGGTGGCGATTACCTCGCTGCAACTGGCGTCGGCGCTCTCGGCCATCGGCAACGGGGGCGAGTGGGTGCAGCCGCACGTGGTGCGAGAAATAATTCGCGGGGACGCGCGGGAGCAGGTATCACCAGCGCGGCGGGAACGCATCATACCGAAAAGAGTGGCCGAGGAACTGCGGACGATGCTGGGTCGGGTGGTGACACTGGGCACGGGGCGGCAAGCCCAGCCGGCCGGGTATACCGCAGCCGGGAAAACGGGTACGGCGCAGAAGATTGACGCCACGGGGCGCTACTCGCCGAGAGATTTCATCGCCTCTTTCGCCGGCTTCGCGCCGGCCGAGGACCCTGTGGTGACAGTGGTGGTAGTGCTCGATTCGCCGCGAGGGAAATATCACGGCGGGGAGGTGTCGGCGCCGGTTTTTGCCAGCGTGGCCGAGCGCACCCTGGCCTATCTGAACGTGCCGCGGACCTTGCCGGTGCCGCGAGCGCGGGCCGCGCCGCGCTTGGAGCGCGCTTCCGTGCAGGACTTCAGTCCGGGTCAGTTCAGCGCCGCTTCCTGGGTAGCGCAGGAGGAGTCGGGCCGGGGGCCGGTCGCCCGGGAGCTTTTTGAGAGCCGGCAGGGTGTCTCGGGAGGCTTGGGAACCCTGCCGGAAGAGCCGGCTCCGCCCGGGCGTGTAGTCACACTCAATACGGATTCGGTGGTCGTGCCGGACTTCATCGGGCAGCCGCTGCGCGCGGTCAGCGAGCGCTGCGCGCGACTGGGCTTGGAGCCGGTGCTGGTGGGCAGCGGCATAGCGGCGGCGCAGCGCCCTGCGGCGGGCACGCGCGTGCCGCGGGGCAGCCGCGTGCAGGTGGAATTCCGGATGGCTCTGCCACCGGCGCCCTCGCGAGCGATGTGAGGAGAGGTAAGTTGCCGAAAATGACCCTGGACAAGCTGCTCGAGGGTGTGAGCGTGCTGGGCATCCTCGGCTCGCGTAACGTTGACATCACCGGGGTCCGCTACGACTCCCGCCAGGTGCGTGCTGGCAACCTGTTTGCCGCCGTCCCTGGGGAGCATGTGGACGGGCACGAGTTTATCGGGAAGGCGGTGGCGGCCGGGGCCGCCGCCCTTCTCAGCGAGCGTTCGCCGGACAGGGAAACTCGAGCGACCTGGGTGCAGGCAGCCAACATCCGGCGGGCGCTGGCGCAGATCGCCGCCAATTTCTACCAGCACCCGGCGCGGGCCCTCAAGTTGGTGGGCGTCACCGGGACGAACGGGAAGACGACGACCACCTACCTGCTGGAATCGGTCTTGCGCGTCGCCGGGCAGAGGGTGGCGCTGTTCGGGACGGTGGAGTACCGCACCGCCCACGGGGTTCAGCGGGCGCCGCAAACCACGCCGGAAGCCGTGGACTTGCAGCGGTACTTCGCCGAGCTGCGCGAGGCGGGCGGGGAATGGGTGGTGATGGAGGTTTCTTCGCACGCGCTGGCGTTGGATCGCGTTTATGGCTGTCCGTTCGCAGCGGCTGTCTTGACCAATCTGGGGCGCGACCACCTCGATTTCCACCAGAGTTTTGAGAACTACTTCGCGGCCAAGAAGCAGCTTTTCTTGGGCTGCGGGACGGAGCCACCGGCGCTGGCGGTCATCAATGGCGACGACGCCTACGGGCGCGAGCTACTCACGCTGGGTTCCAGCCGGACTGTCTCCTACAGCCTGGAGGCCAACGGCGCGGCGGTGACGGCTCGCAAGGCGCAGCTCTCGGCTTCGGGAATCCGCTTTACCCTCCAAACCCCGGCAGGCAGCGTGGGGGTGGAGTCGCCGCTTGTCGGCCGCTCGAACCTCTGGAACTTGCTGGCGGCCGGGGCGACGGCTTTCGGCCTGGGCTTTCCTCTAGAGACGATTGCCGCCGGACTCGGGGCGCTCGAAAGGGTCCCGGGGCGGTTCGAGCGGGTTGACCTGGGGCAGTCGTTTATGGTGGTGGTGGATTTCGCTCATACCGACCAGGCGCTCGAAATCTTGCTGGAAACGGCGCGGGAGCTGACGCGGGGGCGGGTGCTGGTGGTTTTCGGCTGCGGGGGCGACCGCGACCGCAGCAAGCGTCCGGTGATGGGAGAAATTGCCGGGCGGCTGGCTGACCAGGTGGTGCTAACCAGCGACAACCCGCGCTCGGAAGACCCGCTGCGCATCATCAACGACATTGTGGTGGGCGTGCAGAAGGCCGCGGGTAGTTACGTGATTGAAGAGGAGCGCGAGGCCGCCCTTGAGCGCGCCTTTGACCTGGCCCGCGAGGGCGACATCGTGCTGCTGGCCGGCAAAGGCCACCAGGACACGCTGATTTACCGCGACCGCGTGGAGCCCTGGAGCGACATCGAAGCCGCCCGCCGGTTGCTGGCCCGGCGGGGCTACGCGGATGCCGCCACCGCCCGCTCCAACGCTGGCTAGGAAGCAAGAGGATCGACGCCTGTGCCGTGGACAGTGAAGGAAATCGGAGAAGCGCTGGGAGTGGCGGCGCCCGCTGGCGTCGCCTCCGAGAAGCTCGCGGGCTTCTCCATTGACTCCCGCACGCTTCGCCCCGGGGAGCTCTTCATCGCTATTCAGGGCCCGAACCACGACGGGCACGATTTTGTGGCGCAGGCATTGCTGCGCGGGGCGATGGCGGCGGTGGTCGGCGAAGAACGCCGCGCGCTCTACCAGAGCGAATGGCGCGCAAAACTCTTGGGAGTGCCGGACACCTTCGCGGCCTTGCAGCAGCTTGGCCGGGCGGCCCGGCGCCGCTGGGGCGGGAGGTTGATCGGAGTCACGGGCAGCACGGGCAAGACCACCACCAAGGAGCTGCTGGCGGCGTTGCTGGCCACGCGCTACCGCGTGCTGAAGAGCGAAGGCAACCTCAACAACGAATACGGCGTGCCGCTGACATTGCTGCGTCTAGAGGCGTCGCACGAGAGGGCAGTTATTGAAATGGCCATGTCACACAAGGGCGAGCTGGCCAAACTCTGCCAGGTGGCCGAGCCCAATGTGGGCCTGGTCACGAACGTCGCTCCTGTCCACCTGGAGTTTTTTTCTTCGCTGGAGGAAATCGCTGAGGCTAAGCGCGAACTGATACACGGCCTGGCGCCGCCCGCGACTGCCGTGCTCAACGCCGACGACGCGCGCGTCAGCCGCTTCGCAGAAGGTTTTTCCGGACGCGTGCTTCGCTTCGGGTTCGAGACTCCGGCCGAAGTGCGCGCCGAGAATATTTCTGACCATGGCTGCCAGGGGAGCGAGTTCGACCTAGTAACGGCGCAGGAGCGCGGCCGGGTACGCTTGTTCTTGCCCGGCCGCGCCCACATCTCCAATGCTGTGGCCGCCTTTGCCGCCGCCAGTCTCGACGGGGTGGGCGTGCGGGACGCGGCGAAGGTGTTTGCCACCTTCGAACCGGCGTCCCTGCGAGGGGCGCGGGTGAGCTTTCCGGCGGGTTTTACGGTGGTCAACGACGCCTACAACTCCAATCCCCGCGCACTGGCGGCGATGGCCGAAGCGTTGAGCCGCACGCCGGGGGCGCGGCGGCGAATTGTAGTCGCCGGTGAGATGAAGGAGCTGGGGCCGTCCTCGCCCGAACTGCATCGCCAGGCCGGCGCGGGTCTGGCCGCGCTGGGCAACATTGATTTTCTCGCCGGGGTTACCGGCGACGCGGTTGATCTGGTCGAGGGCGCCCTGGCGGGCGGCTTCCCCCGGGCCCGTGCTTTTTTTTTCGAAACCCGGGGGGCGGCCTCGGGCTGGCTGTGCGGGGTGCTGGAGCCGGGCGACTGGGTTTTGCTCAAAGCCTCGCGCGGGGTGGGAATCGAGACAGTGCTCGAAGCTCTCAAGAGCTATTTCTCTGCCGAACCCGTGGTCACGAACGCTTCGGTGGCCAAGGAGTAGGGCGTGCTCTACCACCTTCTCTACGAGTGGCTGCAGCCCTACTTCGGCCCCTTGAATCTCTTCCGCTACATCACCGTGCGCACGGCGCTGGCCGGACTCACAGCCTTGCTGCTGATGCTGGTTCTGGGACCGTGGTTCATCCGGCGGCTCAAGGAATTTCAGATCGGCCAGTTCGTGCGGGAGGAAGTTCCGGCGCACCATCCCAAAGCCGGCACGCCCACCATGGGCGGCCTGCTGATTCTGCTGGCCATTGTCGTTCCCTCCTTGCTGTGGACGAACTTGAGAAATCCTTTTCTGTGGCTGGCCTTGTTCGCGTTGATTGGGTACGGAGCCATCGGCTTCGAAGACGACTACCGCAAGATGATGGGCCGGCAGAGCCTGGGGTTGCGGGCGCGCACCAAATTTTCCTTGCAGGTGCTGGTGGCGCTGGTGGTGGCCGGGGTGCTGCTCTATTACCGGGACGGCCTGTTCTCGACCGAAATCCTTTTTCCTTTCTTCAAGAAGCTCCGGCCCGACCCGGTGATCGATACGCTGGCTACCTATTGGTATCTCTACCCGCTGGCGGTCTTGCCGTTCGTGGTGTTCATCGCGCTGGTGCTGGTGGGCTGCTCGAACGCCGTCAACTTGACCGATGGGCTGGACGGGCTGGCCATCGGCTGCGTGACCATCGCGGCCGGGGCGCTGACGGGGCTAACCTATGTGAGCGGCCACGCCCGCTTCGCCGAATACCTCGACCTTTCGAAGATGCCTCAAGTCGCCGAGCTCACTGTCTTCTGCGGGGCCATGACCGGCGCCAGCCTGGGCTTCCTCTGGTACAACGCCCACCCGGCGGAAGTGTTTATGGGCGATGTGGGCTCGCTGGCGCTGGGCGGCGCCATCGGCACGGTAGCCATCATCATCAAACAGGAGATTCTGCTTTTTTTCATTGGCGGGGTTTTTGTTATCGAGGCGCTTTCGGTGATTCTGCAAGTGGGGTCGTACAAGCTGCGGGGGGTGCGCATCTTCAAGATGGCCCCGCTGCACCACCACTTCGAGCTTATCGGCTGGACGGAATCAAGGATCATCATCCGGTTTTGGATTCTCGCCTTGGTGTTCGCGCTATTTGCGCTGAGCACCTTGAAACTACGGTGAGAGAGGAATGGAGCTGAAAGGCAGGAGGGTGTTGGTCGTAGGGCTGGCGCGCACGGGTGTGGCCTCGGCCCGCTTTCTCGCCCAGCGCGGCGCCCGCGTCACGGTCAGCGAACAGCGGCCGGAAGGCGCGGTGGCCGCCGAGGTGGCGGCGCTGCGGCCTCTGGGGATCGAGTTCGAATACGGCGGACACAGCGAAGCGAAATTTCTAGCTGCTGACCTCATCATTCCCAGCCCCGGCGTCCATCTGAATCTGCCTGTCCTGGCCAAGGCACGAGAGAAGGGAACCGAAATCATCAGCGAGCTGGAGCTGGCCTGGCGTTTCTTACGCGGAACCGTAGTGGCGGTGAGCGGCTCGAACGGCAAGACCACTACCGTCTCCCTGCTGGGCCGAATTTTTGCCGACGCGGGCCGGCCCGTGCAGGTGGGCGGCAACATCGGCACGCCGCTCGTTTCTCTGGTGGAGAACGCGACTGAGGACACCATCAACGTGGTGGAGGTCAGCAGCTTCCAACTTGAGGCCATTTCGAGCTTCCGCC
>JBOGNW010000170.1:0-2777 GCA_050747425.1 Candidatus Acidiferrales bacterium | reverse complement strand
GCCAGGGCGATGCGGACGTTGGCCAGCTCGCGGTAGTAATCGGCTTCGTAATTGAGCACGGTGGAAAAACTCTCCAACACAGTCTGGAAGTCGACGCTCCCCACCTCATAGGCGGCCAGGGCCGACTCCAGCGCCAGCGACGACTGCGGCACAATAGCCTGCGAATAGAGCCGCGCCAGCTCCTGCGACGCCTGGGCGGCGAGATAGTGCTCTTTCACCGCGAAGAGGACGGTGACTTCCTGGTTTTCGCGGCTGCGCCGGGCGCTGAGCAGCTCTTCGGTGGCCTCGCTCACCTCCTGGCGTTGCTTGGAGCGGTAGAAGACGGGGATGTTGAGCCCGACCATGAAGCCGTGCATGTCGGGCAGCAGCGGGCGGTTCCAATACGTGTAGCCGACTTCGAAGTCGGGGTAGTACTGCTTGCGCGCCAGCGCCAGAAGGACTTGCTGGCGCTCGATCCGCTGTTGTTCGCGGTGCAGGCTGGGGTCGTTTTCGCGCGCCGACTGGAAAAGGGACTCGAGCGTAACGGCGAGCTCGACCGGGTCGAGCGCGCCGGCCGGGCCGAGCGGCGTTTCCGGGTCGCGGCCCAGCAGCGCATTGAGCCGCGCCTGCGCGGTGCGCGTCTGCTGCTCGAGCAGCGTCAAGCGTTGCCGCAGGCGCAGCACTTCCACCTGCGCGCGCAGCACGTCCTGCTGGAGGCCTTTGCCGACCCGGTAGCGCGCCTCGGAAATGCGCTCCATTCTTTCGAGTAAGTCTCCGTTCTTGCCCGCTACTTCCGTTGCTTTGCGCGCATACGCATACTCGTAGTACGCGGCCTTGACCTCCGCCACCACCTGGCGGCGCGCGGCTTCGTAGTCCCAGCGGGCGGCTTCGACCTCGAGGCCGGCGGCCTGGCCGCGCAGTTTTAGTTTGCCGGGGTAGGGAATTTCCTGCGTAGCCGTGAGGCTGCGGAAGCTCGAGGGGTCGTCGCGCATCACCCCGAAGGGCTTGACGTTCCCCATCCAGCCGACGCTGAGGCGGGGGTCGGGGAGCGCCTGTGCCTGAGAGACGCGCCGCCGCTGCGCTTCGACGCGCCGCAGGGCGCTTTGCAAGCCGGGATTTTTCTCCAGCGCCTCGCGGACCAGCTCCTCAAGACTGACAGGAGCCGTCGCTGCGTCGAGGCGGCTTAGGGGCACCACCTCGACTCTGATTTGGTTCGCGGGCTGAGTATCCTGCGCCCTCAACCCCGCTGGCGCAAGCGAGACAAAAAGACCCGCGACCGCGACTACCCACATCCGAAAACTCTTCTGTTGCATGGCAAACCTCTCTCGCAAATGGATTCACAGAAAGACTCTCAAGCAGGCTGAGAATCGGAGAAGAGAGGGTTAGATGAGGAAAACGCAGTACAGGGTGGAAAGAGAGGAAACAGGCTGTGGTCGGAAGGGAGTCACACGCAGCACTTCGGGTTTGCTCTCGGGCGCGCTCACCGCTGAAGGAATTGCGGGCGCGAGAGTCGTTGTCCGGCTGGCGGGAAGATTCAGAGACGCGGTAGTTCGCAAGGCGGCGTCGTTCGAGGTGGCGGTGCAGCAGCTCGCTTCATTCGACCGGGCGTTGACCGGGCTCGGTTTGGGTTTGGCACCCATGGGACAGGGGTCGTCGCAGTGCGCGGCGTCGCCAACCATCAGCCAGCAGGCCGTGGCGGCGACCAGCGGCTGGGCGCAGAAAACCGCCAGGAGAATCAGAGCGGCGCTTTTGCCGGCGCGTGTCATTCCTTCTGTCCTATTGGATGCGGATAGTAGCATTTCGATAGTACTTTATCAAATTTTTCCGAGCCGGCGCGGCGAGAAGAAACCCCTCCTGTCATTCTGAGCCAAGCCTGCCGACGGCAGGCAGGCGAAGAATCTCAGCCGTGTGGATACCCCAAGGTTGGGATTCTTCGGCCCTGCAAGCCTCAGAATGACAAGCACGGAGGCAGTGGGTGAAACGAGTCAAGGGAGCGATCCCGCAGCCAAGACAAAGGCCGCGGGCTGTGGTATGCTGAGAGTTTGTATCGCCTCGCAGGGGCGTTTCGAGATGGCCGGAAGAACAGCCTCGCACCACAGTTTTTCTTGGATGATTGGCGGCCCGCAGGGCAGCGGCATCAATCTGGGCGCTGAGATTCTGGCCAAGGCATTTTGCCGGGGCGGCTACCAGGTTTTCGGCAACATCGAGTACCACTCCAACATCAAGGGCAAGCACAGCTACTACCGCCTGCGCATCTCCGACCAACCGGTGCGCTCCCATGTGGAAGAGGTGCACCTGCTGGTGGCGCTCGATGAGGAGACGCTCTTCGGCGACCTCTACCACGAGTGGCCGGCGCACGCCGGGCACATCCACGAAGTGGCCGAAGGCGGCGGCCTCCTGTTCGAAGAAAGCGCGCAAATCAGCGCCCCGGCCATTCTCGAGCGGCTCAACGGCCGCCGGGTCGAGCTTTACGCGATGCCCTACTCGAAGATTGTTGACCAGGCGCTGGCCACAGTGGGCAAGGCCGGGCAGGCGCATGAATACCGCATCATGAACAACACCGCCGCCATCGGCGCCGCCACGGCGCTGATGGGGTTTGATTTCGAGCGGGTGGCCGAGGTCATCCTGGCGGGCTTCCACGGCAAGGCGCGCAAAGTGGGAGAGATGAACGTGTATTGCGCGCGGGCGGCGCACAACTACGTCCGCGAGCACTTCAAGACCAAGCTGGAGTTCAGCCTGCCGGCGGCTCCGGCGCGGGCCGCCGAGCAAATCATGATTAAGGGCACGCAGGCCGTGGG
>JBOGNW010000169.1:0-2166 GCA_050747425.1 Candidatus Acidiferrales bacterium | reverse complement strand
GCCTGGCCTGCTGCGCCATCGAGATGATTGCCTCCAGCACTTCACGCTTCGACATCGCGCGCTTTGGCGCCGAAGTTTTCCGCCCCAGCCCGCGCCAGTCCGACCTGATGATTGTGGCCGGCACGGTCACCCTCAAGATGAGCCCGGTGATCCAGCGCATCTGGGATCAGATGCCGGAGCCGAAGTGGTGCATCTCCATGGGCGCCTGCTCGAGCGTGGGCGGCCCCTTCAATGTGTATTCGGTTTTGCAGGGTGTGGACAAAATCGTGCCGGTGGATGTGTACGTGGTCGGCTGCCCGCCGCGCCCGGAGAATCTCTTTTATGCCCTGCTCAAGTTGCAAGACAAGATTGATCAGATGAGCCTGGCCAAGCGCCCCACGGAAGTCCGCCTGGCGCCGGGGATGGTGGAGGACTTCAAGCGCAGCGTGATGGTGGCGCAAATGCCGCAGCCGCGCTAGGACGCCGGAGACGCGAGCATGCCCCACTTTATCAAAGTAGCCAAGGTGAATGAGATGCCGCCGGGGACCTGCCGCGAGTTTCACGCCAACGGCAAGGTGATTGCGCTCTTCAACGTCAACGGACAGTTTTACGCCACCGACAACACTTGCCTGCATCGCGGCGGACCGCTGGGGCAAGGAGTGCTAGATGGCACAACCGTCACCTGTCCGTGGCACGGCTGGCAGTACAACGTCACCACGGGCGAAACAGTTTTCAATGAACAGATGAAGGTGGAGACTTTTGAAGTCAAGGTGGAGGGTGACGACATCATCGTGGGGTTCAGCGACTGAGGGTCGAGACGAATAGCGCCGGCCGACGCGCGGCCGAGCGGCAAGTTTGCCGGGGAAAGGGGAGACGGTGAAAGTCTCCCATTTATTTTTTGGGCGAGCAAACGTGGTTGACCCCGCCCGGGAAGCGGAGGCCGACAGGAGCCGACCAGGGTGAGTCGCTTTTGGATTTTCGTAGCCGATCCCACCCGCTATCACTGGGATACGCTTTTCGTCAAAGGCAAGGAGCTCTGGAACGGCATTCGCCAGCAGGCCTCGCAACGCTACCTGAAGCAGGTGCACAAGGGCGACCGCGTGGTGTGCTACCACGGCCCGCCCGACCGTTCGGTCTACGCTCTGGCCACCGCCGCCTCCGATCCCTATCCGCACCGTGACGAGCGCTTGAATCGCTTCCTGGTGGTAGATTTGAAAGCCGTTGAGCGATTGCCGCGCGTGGTGCCGCTGAAGGAAATGAAGGCCAACCGCGTGCTGCGCCGCATGCGTCTGGTGGCACGGCTGCCGCAGCGGCTGGCCGTGGCTCCTGTGACCGAGCACGAATTCAACGAAATCCTTCGCCTGGCGGGCCTGCCCCCGCTTCCGTTCCACTAGGCCCGCAAGGCCCAACCCTTCGAGGAGGCGCAGCGATGAAATTCCCGGGTGGACTGCTTTGGCTGCTTGTTCTGGTGGGGCCGAGCTTACTGGCGGCCGCCGCGGGGCCGTTCGACCACTGGGTGCGCCGCCCGAGCCGCATCGTGGACCTCAGTTACGCCCTCAGCGAAAAAAATCCCGCCTGGCCGGGCGACACACGCACTTTTGAAGCACGCATCAACGCGCGCCCGGAAGAGGCGGGCTACTTTACCCGTAGTTTCTGGATGCTCGAGCACTTTGGCACGCACCTCGACGCACCGGCGCACTTTCCCCCGGGACGGACAACCGTAGACCTGATTTCGGCCACACGGCTGTTCGGCCCGGCGGCGGTTATTGACCTCCGGGCGCAGGCGGCCGAGAACCCCGACACCCTTCTCTCGGCCGAGGATGTGCGCGGCTGGGAGAAGCGCCACGGGCGCATTCCCGCGGGGGCGATTGTGCTGGCCCGCACCGGTTGGGCGGCGCGCTGGCTCGACGAGAAGCGCTACCGCAACATGGACGAGGCCGGAGTGATGCACTTTCCGGGCTTCTCGGTCGAAGCCGTAAAGCTGCTGATTGAGCGCGGCGTGAACGGTTTGGGGATTGACACGCTCAGCGTGGACACGGGCGCTTCGAAGAACTTCGAAGTGCATCACCTCTCGCACGGCGCTGATCTTTATCATCTGGAGAACCTGGCGGACTTGAGCGCGCTGCCCGAAAGCGGCGCCTACCTTATCGTGGCGCCCATCAAGCTCGAAGGCGGCTCGGGCGGCCC